>NZ_JAKKOM010000030.1:0-67773 GCF_021739525.1 Klebsiella sp. 2019SCSN059
CGTCTCAGCGATTTTGAGGCCGCCAGCACCGGCAGTTTCAGCGGCCCCTGATCCAGTGGTGATTTGGGGTTGTAGGCTGGGTAAGCGAAGCGCCACCCGGCACAAAAGCGGCTCCGCGCCCGCTATCCTTGCCCGGCGGCGCTGCGCTTGCCGGGCCTACGGTGATGGTTAACCATCTGATATATAAATGGTTATGTAGGCCGGGTAAGCGAAGCGCCACCCGGCAACATGTTGGACACGGAGCCTGATATATTGCCCGGCGGCGCGGCGCTTGCCGGGCCTACGGTGTTGAGTAACTTTTTGATATGTAAATGTCTTTGTAGGCCGGGTAAGCGAAGCGCCACCCGGCAGAAACTCGCGTAAAGGGGTTAAACGCGAGTGTGGTTGGGTCAGTCGCAGGGGGCTGCGGCTTGTTTATAGCGGCGGCGGTTCGAAGCAGAGGATGCGCTCCAGGCACTCGTCGCAGCTTGGCGATCGGCAGACAATCTCCCCCTGCGACTGCAGGCAGCGCTGGCGGTAAAAGAACTTTTTCCAGCGCATATGGTGGACGTTCTGCACCACCAGCAGTGGAAAGCAGTCGCTCATCAGCCGGCCCAGTTCCGCCCGCGAATCGAGTCCCAGATCCTCCCACAGATGGTTAAACGCCAGCGCTACCTCGGCGACGATCTGCGCCATCGGTTCGGCCCCCGGCGCCATCCACTCCGTCAGCCACTGCCCCAGCTGCCGACGCTCTTCGTCGCGGGTAGCATTCAGCTCGGTCATCAGCCGACGGCGGCTCAGCGTCGCGCTGTCCAGCGGCGTCGCCACCTCGCCCAGCCGCTGCTGCAGCGCCCGCCATGCCGCGGGCGTCAGCCCCATCCGCAGCGGAAAGCAGCCTTTTCCGGCGTGGTACAATCGCCACAGTCGGGTCAACCAGTCGACCGGCGCCATCAGGCGACCCCCTGACGCAGACGCGATGCCGCCAGGCTCTGGCGCCGCCGCTGCCACCAGGCAGGCAGCACCTCGGCGACCGAACGCCACGCGCCGTCCACCTGCGGCTCAATGCCCTGCAATTCCAGTTGCTGCCATGGCGTATGGCCGATACGCACGCAGAACACCGCTTTTACGTCGGCGAGCAGCGCCAGCAGCGCCGCCAGTCTGGCCTCGTTCTCCTGTGGATCACACTCCTCTTCGCCGCGGCAATATTTTGGCGTAAAGCGCTCGCCCACCAGCACCATACCTGCGGCCGACAGGCTGTAGATCGAGAAGCGGTCGGCATGGCCAAAATGACAGTCAATGACCTCGCCGTGGCGGGAGGCCACGGCCACCAGACAGGCGTCATCCGCGTCCGACTCCCCCTGCGTGGCGAGGCTGGCATGAAGTTCGGCGCGCTGGTGGAGGATGGGCAGCCAGTCGGGGAGGCTGTCCGGGTCCGGCAGCCGGGTGAACTGCTGGCTGCGATCTTCGCCCAGCATGCCGATGGCGTCGGCACGGCACTGGTGGCAGTGGGTCATCTGCGGCATCACCTCCCCGCACTGGCTGCGGATCGCGGCGAGCATCCCGGCGTCCGGCTCCGGCTGGCCGTTGAGACCAAAGACCGTGCCGTGCTCCGGTCTGGCAATCAGCGGCATAATATTGTGAATAAACGCGCCACTTTCCCGCAAACGACGGCCGACCTCAGCCATGCCGCCGTCGTTGATCCCCGGGATCAGCACCGAGTTTATCTTGACCAGCACTCCCGCGGCGGTCAGCCTGCGGACTCCTTCAAGCTGGCGGGCAATCAGGATCTCCCCGGCTTCCCGGCCGCAGTAGCGTTCGCCGTCGAGCCACAGCCAGGCATAGATTTGCCCGGCGATATCGGCATCCAGGGTATTGATGGTCACCGTGACGTGATCCACGCCGACCTCCAGCAGGCGATCGACCGCGTCGGGCAGCATCAGCCCGTTGGTTGACAGGCATAATTTGAGATCCGGAAGCTGGTCGCGGACCAGCTCCAGGGTGCGGAAGGTGCGGGTCATATTGGCCAGCGGATCGCCGGGCCCGGCTATGCCGACCACCGACAGCTGCGGGATGGCCTGGGCCACCTGGCGCACTTTCAACACCGCCTGCTCGGGGGTCAGCAGCGTCGATGACACCCCGGGACGGGACTCATTGCTGCAGTCGAATTTACGGTTGCAGTAGTTGCACTGCAGATTGCAGGCCGGGGCGACCGGAAGATGCATCCGGGCGAAACGGTGGTGCCCGCTGCGGGAGTAGCAGGGGTGCGCGGCGACCTTGTCGGCCACCCGCGGCGCTAACGCGCTGGCGTCCGCCGACTGACAGGCGTTACCGCCGGAAAAAGAAGAGCAGGAAGTCATGGTCGTACCTTCATGGTTGGGCGATACCTTCCTGCTGCAAACGACGTACCAGAGACGAATTTCTTATCTGGCTGAAAAATAAAGCATTATCCCGCATCCCTGCGGCACAACATTGTCGCGTTCCTGCCGCACTGACGACAATGTCCTGAACCTGACACCGCGGCCTACAGACGCGGCAGGGTGATATCCATGATCTGGATCCGGTAAGCGACCTGGCGCGGCGTCATCCCCAGTAGCCGTGCCGCCTTGGCCTGCACCCAGCCGGCTTTTTCCAGCGCGGCGATCAGTCGCTGACGTTCGTCCAGGCTGTTGTCCAGCCAGCTGTCTTCCGCTGGCCCGCTGGCAGGCAGGGCTTTGGCGGGACGATCCTGGTGAGTGAAGAGGATCACGTCGCGATCGATCAGGCCACTCTCCGACATCACCGCCGATCGTTCGAGGCAGTTCTCCAGTTCGCGAACGTTACCCGGCCAGCTGTACTCCATCAGCAGGCGGATCGCGCCCTCGCTGATCCGCAGCGTGCGCCCCTGATGCTGGCCGATTTTGCGCACCAGGAAGTGCGCCAGCTCGGCGATGTCCTCCTGACGCTCGCGCAGCGGGGGCAGGGCGATGGGCATCACGTTCAGACGATAATAGAGATCCTCGCGGAAATGGCCCAGCCGGACCTCCTCCTCCAGGTGACGGTTGGTGGCGGCGATGATGCGGACATTCACCCGCAGGGTCTCATCGCCGCCGACCCGCTCCATCTCCCCCTCCTGGAGGATACGCAGCAGCTTGGCCTGGAACGAGGCGCTGCTTTCACCAATCTCATCGAGGAACAGGGTGCCGCCATCCGCCAGCTCAAAACGTCCTTTACGCTGACGCACCGCCCCGGTAAAGGCGCCTTTCTCATGGCCGAACAGTTCGCTTTCCAGCAGGGTGTCCGGCAGCGCCGCGCAGTTAAATTTGACGAAGGCGGCGCCAGCCCGTGGCGAATGGTGATGGATGGCGTTGGCGATCAGCTCTTTCCCGGTGCCGCTTTCACCGCGCACCAGCACGGTGGTGTCCCAGCGCGAAACCTGACGGATCACCTCCACGATCTGGCGCATCGCCGGGCTCTTGCCGACCATATTGTCAAGGCCCACGCCGCGCGACGACGAGCAGGCCGGCGGCCGTTCCACCTTCGGCGGCTGGCGGCTCGACAGGGCGGGTGAGGCCGGAAGGATCATCAGCCGGATGGTCTGGGCGACGAGGTTGGCGACGGTTTCGAGAAAACGGGTGCAGGCCGGCAGCCGCTCTTCCTGGCGCGCCATCGGCTGGGCCGCCAGCACCCCTATTGGCCGGGCGTTGGGCCCCATCAACGGTACGGCGATAAACGGCAGATCGTAATCGTAGAGGCTCAGGCGGTCGAGAAAACGCTGATCGTCGGCGACCCGGGGCAGCACCAGCGACTGCCCCTGGGCCAGCACGGTCCCCACCAGTCCCTCGCCGGGGCGATAGCGGATCTGCGTGCTGCCGGGGAGGGGCTGCTGGCCGGTTTGCTGCAGCGCTTCGATACTGAGGATCTCCTGCTCGCTGTCGTACAGGCAGATCATCCCGTGCTGCATAAAGGCATCGTTGTGCAATACAGTGAGTACCTCCTGAAGCGTTTTGCTGGCCTCGGTGGCCCGGCTCAGCACCACGCTTATCCGCTGCATGGCGGTGAACTGCTGAGAGAGGTCGAAGCGTCTGACGGTGGTGTCCGGGTCGGATTCAGGGATCATGCTTCACCTCCGGTCAGGGTGTTAAACAGCGGGAAACGCAGGGTCAGGCAGGTGCCGCCCTGCGGTCGGGAAGCCAGCTCAATGGCCCCGCGATGGTGCGCCACCAGGGTCTGGATCAGCCGCAGCTCCATGCCTTTGCCCGGCGAGTTCAGCGCGTCGGGGGAGTGAGCGTAGCGCACCTGCAGCAGCGGTACGTTGTCAGTCAGGTACAGCGACAGCCAGCCGTCGTTCTCCTCGGCATAGAGCTGCATCGCCAGCGGCACGGAGGGCAATTCGGCGGCGAGGGCCAGGGTGCGGTCGAGCCACAGGCTTAAGCACGCCAGCAGCGGGGTGCGCTGGCCAAAGCCGATCAGATGCGGTGAGGCCATGTCGACCTGCAGCCCGTCGGGATCGAAGCGGGTACGGTAGAGGGCGCACAGATCGTCGAAAAAGGGCTGCAGCGGCCAGACGGCGGGGTTTTCGAGTTCCAGCGATGGGCGACAGCGCTGGAGCCGCGCCATCGCCTCTTCCCCTTCACGCCAGGCGGCCTCCAGCGCCACATTCCCGCTTCCCTCGCCGTTCAGCCGACGGGCTGCCGCCAGCATATTAATCGGGCAGTTCAGCTGGATCAGCGCGGCGTCCAGCGACTCGCGGATCGCCGCCAGCAGCTTGCCGGCGGTCATTTGCTGCTTCAGCCGGTCAAGGCGTCCTTGCTCCTGCTGCTGACGCTGCTGGGTACAGTCGGCGATCACCACCAGGGTCCGCGCCAGCGCGCTGTCGATAAAGTAGCGGCTGGCCTCTTCGCTGACGCCGGGCAACGGCCAGCAGGTCACTGACAGCCAGCGCGCGGCCCCGCGCAGCGCCACCGGCAGGATCGCCTCCACGCCGGGCGTCATCCGGCCAGGGGAGACCTGCAGCTCGGTGAGCAGCTCCCGGCCGCCGCAGTCAGCGCAGAAGGTTTTGTAGGCGAGGTTGTCCATCACCACCCGATCCTGCTCGTCCACCACTACCACGGCGGCGGGGATATTATTCAGCACCGCCTCCATCAGGGTCATATGGTTGCGCAGCCGCTGCTCGAGGGTGTAGCTGACGCTGATATCCCGCTGCATCGCCAGATAATGCTCCAGTTCCCCTTGCGGGCTAAGCACCGGGGTGATGTCAATCTCCACCAGGTACAGGCCGCCGTCCCGACGCTGATTAATCAGCTGGCCGCGCCAGGGCTGACGCTGGAGCAGGGTATGCCACATCTCCTGATAGATCTCGCGCGGCGTCTGGCTGCTGGCCAGCAGGCGTGGGTTCTGGTTTAACAATTGCGCCAGCGAATAGCCGGTCTGGCGGCAAAACGCCGGGTTGGCGTAAATGATCCTGGCGCTGGCATCGGTGAGGGAGATGGCCACCGAGGCCTGTTCCACCATGGTAAAAAACAGCCCCGGATGTTGTTGAGTCAGCGCGCCGGCGATGGCCTCCGGCGCGGCGTTATCGAGCATCATATTCAGGGTCATCGCAAACTCCTGTGTCGCAGTTATGACAAATTGTCCGACACCGTGCGCAAAACGCGGCGGGGTAAGCCGAACCCGGATAACCATGCAAAGTGTGCGCCCTTATCGGAACGACCACGCGAAACATTGATCCGACAGGGGGAAAATTCACGGATTTTTACCTTTCGCCCCGCCGGGTGCGCCTTTGGCGCGCGGCATCGTGATGCGAAGCGATCCTGATGGGGCAGGGATGGGCCGTCGCGGTGCAGGGCAACCTGGCACAGCCTTCGCAATACCTCTGTCGTCATTCCTTTTTTCAACACCATTCCGACAGGAGCGTACTATGGCGAACATTGGCATTTTCTTTGGTACCGATACCGGTAAAACCCGCAAGATCGCGAAAATGATCCACAAGCAGCTGGGGGAGGCCGCCGCCGCCCCGGTCAATATTAACCGCGCCACGCTGGCGGACCTGCTGGCCTACCCGGCCCTGCTGTTGGGGACGCCGACGCTGGGCGACGGCCAGCTGCCGGGCCTCGAGGCCGGGGGCGAGAGCGAGTCGTGGGCCGAGTTTATCCGCAACCTCGGCGACGTTAGCCTGCAGGGGAAAACGGTGGCGCTGTTTGGCCTCGGCGATCAGCGTGGCTATCCGGATAACTTCGCCAGCGGGCTGCGGCCGCTGTACGACGCCCTGCGTGCCCGCGGGGCGACGATGATCGGCAGCTGGCCGAACGAGGGGTATGAGTTCAGCGCCTCATCGGCGCTGGAGGGGGATCGCTTTGTCGGGCTGGTGCTGGACCAGGATAACCAGTTCGACGAGACCGACGCGCGGCTGGCGACCTGGCTTGAGGAGATTAAACCGCATCTGCTGTAGGCGATGGCGGGTAGCCTGTCGGCTACCCGCACAGCCCCGGCTGGCGCGCTAACATCTCGGCCAGCCACTGGCGCTGGTGGCGGCGCTGGCTCTGTTGACTGAGGTAATCGCGGGCGCTTTCCAGTGCCTGCTCAGGCGTCATCGGCGCGGCAGGGCGAATGGCCTCACACCAGATCAGATGCCAGCCGAGCTCACTGGCCACCGGCGCGCTCAGCGCATTTTCCGCCAGCGCAAACAGCGCCTCCTCCAGCTGCGGATAGAGCAGCCCCCGGCCGATCCACCCCAGCAGTCCGCCGTCCAGCGCGCTCGGGCAGTGGGAGTGTCGCTGGGCCAGCGGCGCAAACGCCTCGCGGGAGGCTTCGATTTGCCCATGAAGCTCCCGTATGCGCGAGTAAACCGTCTGGTCGTCGCCATCGACGGTGAGCAGCAGATGGCGGGTCAGGCGCTGTTCCGGGCGCATAAACTGCGCCTGATGCCGCAGATACCAGGCCTGCACCGTGGCGGGATCCGGCCGCGGCGCCTGGCTGGCAATCCCGGCGAAGGCGGTTTCCAGCCGGGCGTGGTGCAGGACGATTGCCGCCCGCTCCGCTGGCGTAAATCCTCCCTCATCCAGCCAGGCGCCCAGCGAAGTGGCGAGGCCCTCCTGCAGCGCGGCGGGGATCGCCTCCGGCGCAATCTGGGCGACAATAACCTGCTCCATCTGGGCCTGGCGCTGCCAGGCCGCCTCGAAGGCCTGCCGGTCGACCGCGGCGATGGCCGCCGGCTCGCAGTTCCAGCGGCTCTGCGCCAGCCGCTGCCGGCCAAATCGTTGCCAGGGCTCCATTATTCTTCCTCCTCTGCCAGCGCCAGCGCGCTTACCGGGACCTGGAACCAGCGGCCGCCGAAGTCGACGATATAGCCGTTGCCATGCTCGCCCCGGTCGGTGGCTTCGATGCGCCCCAACTGACCGACGCTGACCACCATCTCGCCCTGCATCGCCAGCGCCGTCTGACAGATTACGCTATCGCCATACTGCAGATTGCCGGCCAGCCAGGGCCGATCGCCGGCAATCAGCTCCTGTTCGCGACAGCCGACCACCCGGTCGCAGTCCGGGAAGTGGATCTGGTAGATGATCTGGTCCTGCAAGAATACTCCCCAGTCGCGGACATAGCCGATGCTGCCCCGGCGCACCAGCAGGGCGCCGGACGGCAGGCCCGCATAGGTGCCATCGTTACGGATGGCGCGCACGACGCGGACCGCTTCGCTAAAGGTAAATCGGGGTCTCATGGCGTGTTCTCCTCGAACTGTTGCTGATAACTCTCCGCCAGCAGTCGGCGCGCCAGCAGCCAGTGCGCGCGCGGGTTATCCTCCAGCTGGTTGAGCAGAGGCACTTCCGCCTTCAGCTTGCGGTGAAAGGTGGCCAGCACCGGCAGGCTGCAGTGCGCCAGGCGCTCGGGCTGGTAGGGAACGGCGAAAAACTGAAAGAACGCATCGGCGGAGCGCAGGTCGCCCACGCCGGGGATCTGATAAAACCACTCCATACTCAGCCCCTGGCCTGCAGCGTTTCGGCGCTGCAGAGCGCGTGGTAGATTGCCGCCAGCTCATCATCCCGCGGGCTGCGTTTGCCGTTTTCGGCAAAGCGACGGAGCGCTGGCAGCAGCTGGTCAATTTGCGCTGATGTCAGGTGATAACCCATCCGATCGAAGACGCCGTTAACCGCCTGGCGACCGGAGTGTTTGCCCAGCACCAGCCGATAGCCGCGGCCCAGCAGGGCGGGGTCGATCGCCTGATAGCTCTCGCTGTCGCGCAGCAGCGCCGCAACGTGCACGCCGGATTCGTGGGTAAAGACCAGCTCACCCACCAGCGGCTGCTGGGGATCCACCGGGCGGCGGGTGGCGAGGGCCACCTGTTCGCACAGCGCCGGCAGGGCGGTGAAACGCACGCCGGTCTTGACCTCCAGGCAGCGCTCCAGTCCGAGCGCCACGGTCTCCAGCGCCGCGTTGCCCGCGCGTTCGCCCAGGCCCAGCACGGTGGTGTTCACGCTGGTGGCCCCGGCGCGCACCGCCGCCAGGGTGTTGGCGGTAGCCAGGCCCAGATCGTTATGGGCGTGCATCTCGAGTTCGCCGGGCCAGACGCGGCGCAGGGCGGCGATCTGCGCCGCGGTGGTGAACGGGTCGAGGATACCGACGGTATCGGCATAGCGCAGACGGGTGGCTCCCGCCTCCCGGGCCAGGTGGGCAATGTCCTGCAGCGTCGCGTCGCTGGCTCGCGAGGCGTCCTCACAGCCAATGCAGACCTTCAGGCCAAGGGTGTGGGCGAGGTGGATCAGGGCCGCCAGCCGCTCCAGCAGCAGCGGTAAGCCTTCGCGCAGTTTGTACTGCCGCAGCTTGTCGGAGGCGGGGATGGAGATATCCACCCAGTCCATGCCCAGGTCGGCGCTCTGGCGAATTTCTCCCGCCTGCATCCGGCACCAGGTCATCAGCGTGGCGCCCGGGAGCTGACGGCGCACCTGCCGGATGCGGGCGCACTCCTCCTCGCCCATCGCCGGGGTGCCGACCTCCATGGCTTCGATCCCCGCCGCGTACAGCGCCTCGGCGATGGCGATCTTTTCGCTGGCCTGAAAGGCCACGCCGGGACTCTGTTCACCATCGCGCAGGGTGGTGTCGTTAATCAGTACGCGTCCCATCATTGTCTCCCCGCCTTAGCCGTAGACCGGCGTGAAGGCGCCATCCTGCAGGTGCGGCTGACCCTGTCGCCAGTAGGGCGACAGGGCGCGCAGCCGGTCGATAACCGACGGCAGGGTGGCGATGACGTAGTCGATCTCTTTTTCCCGGGTATAGCGTGAGAGGGAGAAGCGGATGGTGCCGTGGGCCGCAGTGTAGGGGATATTCATTGCCCGCATGACGTGCGACGGCTCCAGCGAGCCGGAGGTGCAGGCGCTGCCGCTGGAGGCGGCGATCCCGGCCTGATTCATCAGCAGCAGGATTGCCTCGCCCTCGATACACTCGAAGGCCAGATTGAGAGTGCCGGGCACCCGCGGCTGGCTGCCGCCCATCACCGTCACCGCCGGGATAGTGGCCTGGAGATGCTGTTCAAGACGATCGCGCAGCTGGCTAATCTGCGCCATGCCCGGCAGATGAACCTGTGCCAGCTCGCTGGCGGCGCCCATCCCGACAATGCCGCTGATATTTTCCGTACCGGCCCGCCGGCCATGCGCCTGGTGGCCGCCGCGCAGCAGCGGGCGAAAACGCGTTCCCCGCCGCAGCCAGAGGCAGCCCACCCCTTTGGGACCGTGGAATTTATGCGCCGAGCAGGAGAGCATATCGATCCGCGTCTGGCTGAGCGTCATCGGGATTTTGCCCACCACCTGCACCGCGTCGCAGTGAAACAGCGCGCCCTGCTCATGAGCCAGCTCCGCCAGTTCGGGCACCGGGAACATGACGCCGGTTTCGTTATTGGCCCACATGATGCTGACCAGCGCCACGCGCGGGCTAAGCGCCGCCCGAAATTGCGCCATATCCAGGGCGCCCTGCTGATCCACGGCGATACGGTGGATCAGGTATCCCTGGCGCTCCAGCTGTTCGCACACCGCCAGAGTGGCGGGATGTTCGACCGCGCTGGTGATGATTTCGCGCCGCTCCGGCATCAGGGCCACCGCCGAGGCGATAGCGGTGGTGGTGGCCTCGGTGGCGCAGGAGGTAAAGATGATCTCGCTGGGGTAGTCGGCCCCGAGCAGGGCGGCCACCTGCTGGTGCGCCCGTTCAAGGGCCGCCTGCGCCGGCAGACCAAAATAGTGTATCGACGAAGGGTTGCCGTAAAAGTCGGTTAAAAAGGGCATCATCGCGTCGAGAACCATCGGGTCGAGACGGGTGGTGGCGTTGTTATCGAGATAAACAGGTTTCATCGTATCCCCCTTGGGTTAGTTAACCGCGGCCGGGGCCGCCACCACGTCCATGTAAGTTCCGGTACGCTCCATCAGCTTTTGCTGCAGCCAGGCGAGGGTCATGTTGGTCATCATGCAGCCGCTGCAGCTGCCGGAGAGGCTGACGGTCACCTGACGCGGGGTGACGTTGAGCAACGTCATGTCGCCGCCGTCGGCCTGAATGTGCGGGCGCAGTTCGTTGATGGTATCGACCACGCTTTGCCAGTGCGCATCGTGGGCCGTCTCCGCTGGCAGGGGCGCTGGCGGCTGTTGGGCGAGGATCGCCGCCAGCGCCAGCTCAATTTTTTCATGGCAGGCGGTGCAGCCGCCGCCGGCTTTGGTGTAGTTAATCACTTCTTCGAGGGTGGTCAGGCCGTTGTTCACCACGGCCCGGCGAATATGCCCTTCGTCGACGCCGAAGCATTTACAGATCAGCTTACCCTCCTCATGCTCCTCCTCAAGGCTTTCGCCGCGAAAATGGGCGATGGCCGCACGCAGCGCTTCCTGGCCCATCACCGAGCAGTGCATTTTTTCCGGCGGCAGACCGTCGAGGTAGTCGGCGATCTGCTGGTTGGTGATCTGCCCGGCTTCGGTCAGGGTGTGGCCGATAATCAGCTCCGTCAGCGCGGAAGAGGAGGCGATGGCGCTGCCGCAGCCGAAGGTCTGGAAGCCCGCCTCCTCGATGATCTCGGTCTGCGGATCAACCCGCAGCATCAGGCGCAGCGCATCGCCGCAGCTTAATGAACCCACATCGCCCACCGCGTTGGCGTTGTCGACCACGCGCGCGTTGCGGGGATGAAAAAAATGGTCTTTTACTTTCTCGGAGTAGTTCCACATGCTGTCAGCTCCAGGGATGATGACGAAAACGCCGGGGCGCGGTACACCGCAGACTGGCGGTGGTACTGACCCCCAAGCAATTGCGATACCAACGCATAAAAACCTTATTTGTTAATGACCTGGCGGGTTAAGCGCCCCCGACAGGGCCGACACTGTTGTGGCGTTTTGTGGGCTTTGTCACATAAACGACAGGATCAGGGGAGCGGGTCGGGCTCCTCCCGCCACGCCGGCTCCTCCAGCAGGCGGTTAAAGCGCTGCGGATCGCGTTGCCGCGCGCTGCGGCGCTGCGCTTTTTCATACCAGGAGAGTTGGATCTCCTGCAGCAAGCCGAGGATGGTGGTCTGGTCAGGGACGCGTTCGGCGCGGACGCCCACCTGCAGCAGCTGGCGAAAAACCGCCTCGCCAATCGCCACACAGAACAGGGTGACGCAATCCTCAAGGGCATGGATGCGCTCGGCTATCTTCTCGGTCTGGTGACCGCTGGCGACCGGGAACTCCACCACCCGCAGCAGGGTGACCCGGTCGGCTTTGACGCCGTAGACCACCAGCCGCGGCGTGGCGCCGAAATGCTGATCGACGTGGCGGTAATCGGAGCTGGCGAAGGCGACTTTCATCGACCACTCGTCGGCGTGGACCATATCAAACTGACGGTTAATGGGCGGCATAAGCGTCTCCTGAAGCCGACTGGGGAGCGGCGCCCTGGCGAAGCGGCGAGTGGTAGAGGGCGGTGTGGTGATGGCGGTCGCGCAGCAGATTGGCCAGCTCAAACAGCGTATCTCGCATACCGGCGTACCCCTGGCGGACGCGACGAAACTCACCGAGCCGGTCGAAGAGGGGAAAACCGACGCGGATCAGCGGCAGGGCAAACTGCTCCGCCAGATCGCGGGCGTGAGAGTTAGCCACCAGCAGATCGGCGGGTTGGTGGCTCAGCAGCTGCTGCAGATCCTCAAGATCCCCCGGCACGACTTGCTCGACCGGCAGCTGGCGCAGGCTGGGGTGGCTGGTGGGGGCGACCAGCGGGCCGGGCTGTATCCCCTGGCTGCGGGCGAAATCACACCACGCCGCCAGCAGGTCGCCCTCCGCCGCCATCGCCATGCGCTGGCCCTGAAGCCACATATGGCAGTCGATCATCGCATCCTGCAGCTGGCCGCGCTGGCGCTCAATCCAGGCCGGTACGCGGCGTCCGGACATCTTCGCCAGCTGATGGATAAAGGTATCGCAATGGTCGAGGGTCATCAGATGCGGCAGGGCGATCACGTCGCCGCGGCTGCGTTGGGTCAGGAGCGATGCCGCCCGCTGGAGCGACACGCCAATGGCGAAGCTGCCCAGACTCTGGCCCATCTGGGCAATCTGGCGCAGCGAGGCGCCGCCCTGGGTCAGGGGCGTAAAATCCCCTTCACCGAGGTGGCCATCCATTGACTGCGAGAGGTCCGGCAGGATCACCGGCTGCAGGCCAAAGGCCTCCACGCAGCGGCCCAGCCATTCGATATCCCCTGGCGAACAGAGGTGGCTGACCAGCAGGTTGACCCGCCGGGGTCGCAGCCCCGGACGCGGCGTCGGCGCGACCCACTGCTCGATCACGCTCTCGATCACCGCGCTGTAGCCGTTTTCCATCGAGCCAAAAAAATCCGGGGTATTGACGGTGAGGATCGCCACGCCGTTATGGCGCGGATGCGCCTCGCGAAACTGGCGCACCACCCGGGCGATATCGCTGCCCTGCGCTTCCGCCAGACCGGTGCTGAGCAGCACGATGGCCTGCGGGCTGTGGCGCTGGCAGAGGGTGTCGAGCGCGGTGAAGATATTGCCGTCGGCCCCCATGATCGTGGCGGTCGGATCCATGGCCGTCGACTGCAGCGGCACCGGGTCATGGAAATGCTGAATAAAGAAAACTTTGGCGAAGGCGCTGCAGCCCTGGGCGCCGTGGACCAGCGGGATGGCCTGGGCCAGCCCGAGGCTGGCGAGGATCGCCCCGAGCGGTTGCCCGGTTTTAATCGGGCTCACCGCCAGCGGTTTTTCACTGCGGATAATGTCTGCCATGGTGTTCTCCTAGCGCCACGGGGCGCGGGTATGCGTTTGCGGCCAGACGGGACTGGC
This sequence comes from Klebsiella sp. 2019SCSN059, assembly GCF_021739525.1. Lineage (NCBI taxonomy): Bacteria > Pseudomonadati > Pseudomonadota > Gammaproteobacteria > Enterobacterales > Enterobacteriaceae > Klebsiella > Klebsiella sp. 2019SCSN059. Next base: position 13,239 of record NZ_JAKKOM010000030.1, read on the forward strand.
GAGGGTCAGACAGAGCTGGCGGGCGAGGGTGATGATGCCCTGATAGCCGGCGTAGGCGTGCTCGCGCTCCTGATTGATATCGAGAAACGGCAGCCGGGCTTTCCAGGCGGTGTACATATTGCGTCCGCCGGCGATCATCAGGTCGGCCTGATAGCGGTACACCACGTCGAGCAGGGTGCGGGCATTGCCCTCCTCAAGCATCACCGCCTCGTCGCCCATCAGCTCACGGATCCGCTGTTTGTCCTCCTCGGTGGATTTCCGCGTGCCGGTGGCCACCACGGTCATGCCGAGATCCTGCAGGGCTGATACCACCGACCAGGATTTCACGCCGCCGGTGTAGAGCAACACTTTGCGCCCACGGAGCTGCTCGCGCCACGGCGCCAGCGCCTGCTCCGCCGCCTGCTCTTCGCGGGCGATCAGCGCCTCGGTGCGGCGGAACAGGTCGTCATCCCCCAGCAGTGTCGCCAGCTGGCGCAAGGCGTCGGAGGTGGCGCGGATCCCGTAGAAGCTGCCTTCAAACCACGGCGTGCCGTAGCGCAGCTCCAGCCCCCGGGCGACGTTGATCAGCGCGCGCGAGCACACCAGCATATTGGCCTGCGCCCGGTGCAGGGTCTGGATCTCGGCAAAGCGGCCGTCGCCGGAGAGGCTGCCGAGGACGCGGATCCCCAGCTCGTCGAGCAGCGGCTGGACCTGCCAGAACTCGCCGGCGATATTGAATTCGCCAATCAGGCCGATATCGTGGCGCTGGGCCGGGGCAAAGGGCGTGTTGTCTGGCCACGGGGCCGGTTCGCGCTGGCCAATCACCTGCCTGAGCATCACGTCGCCCGCCATTCGGTTGCCAAGATTTTTACTGCCGTAGAAACCGGCGGCGTCAATGGCGATGACCGGGACGCCGGTGGCGGTCTGTGCGGCCTGGCAGACGGCCTCCAGGTCATCCCCCTCCATCGCCGGTACGCAGGTGTTGTAGATAAAGACCGCCGCCGGATGATAGCGGTCGACGATGTGACGGACGGCGTGGAACAGGCGGCGTTCGCCGCGGCCCATAATCACATCCTGTTCGTTAAGATCGGTGGTAAAGCCGAGCCGGTTTAGGGCCGGGCCGGCGCTGACGCTGCCGCGGTTATCCCACGAGCTGCCCGCGCAGCCGATGGGGCCGTGCACCAGATGCGCGACGTCGGCGATGGGCAGGAGCGTTATCTGCGCGCCGTCGAAGGCGCAGCCGCCGGCGGTTGCGCCGGGCTTAGGAGCGCTGCAGCCGGATTTTTGCTTCTGGTTGTGCTCGCAGGCGGGTTCGTCCAGCAGCGCCAGAATTTCCTTTCCCTTCATAGTGACCTCGTTGACGGTGGGAGACCGGAGAGGTGATGCAATTCGCGCTCCAGGGAGAGGGAGGTTGATTTTTAAGGGAAAAGGGTTGTGGGTTTTGCGACAAAGGCAACAATCAAACAGGGGGAAGGCAAATGTTGCCTCGTGCCGCTATTCAGAGCCAGGCCAGGCATTCTTTCATGGTGGGAAAGGTCGATAAGGTGGAATATTCCGTTCACCGACCTTCCTCTCTATTTCATCGCACCCTCTGCGGGTGAACGGCATGGGGGGCGTTTCGCCCGCCCCCATGACCCCCCGCATGGCGCTGAAAATTGCCGCTGCGCGGTCCGCTCCACTCCGGCTTCATCTGGCGGAACGGGCGGACTCGACATCCTTGTCTCGACCGCCCTCTGGCCGCCGTCCTGGCGGCCAGTCCTGGATGCGCGCCTGCGTTCTCGCCAATTTTCCTGATGCGCCCAACCCCCCCGCTGTCACTTTTGTCCCTGTCCTGCGGCGCTTGCCTTGCTGAAAGAAAGGACTCCCCCTGCAGGGGCAAAAAAAAGCCCGCGGGGTCGGCGGGCAGCAAGCACAACATTTCCTGATGCGCCCAACCCCCCCCGCTGTCACTTTTGTCCCTGTCCTGCGGCGCTTGCCTTGCTGAAAGAAAGGATGTCCCCTGCGGGGGCAAAAAAAGGCCCGCGGGGTCGGCGGGCAACAAGCAAAACGCAACGATTAAAAAACACGTTCCTCCAGAGGGTTATCCCGGTTGAGGCGCTTCGCCAGCCACGGCGGCAGCCGACCGGCCAGCATCGTGCTTACCGCGTCGCACTGAGCCTGAATCGTCGTGCCCGGCGGCGCTTTCATCGGATGGATCTGATGGCGGATCAACCTCGCGGCGGCAGGCCCGCCAATCTCCTGACAAAACAGCAGATGGCAATCCTCCAGCAGCCTGGCGCGCATCTCACTGGCGTCAGACGCTGCAGAAGAAGAGGCATAGCGGCGCAGATCCGCCAGCCAGCCGCCCTGGTCATCGAAGGCATAGATAAAAAACAGCCGGTTCTGGCCAAAATGACCATTGATGGCCAGGCCATCCTGCGAGCAAAAAGCGACCCGCAGCTGCGGCGTTCGCTGAGGGGGGCTGGCGATGCGCAAATGGCCGGGCAGCACCCCCTGCAGGCAGGCGATGACCCGCGCCCAGCGGGCCGGGGACATCACCGCCGTCGCCGAAGGAAAGCTGGCGGCCAGCTGAGGCTGCGTCAGGGTGGTTAACCGTGCCGGGGTCAACGTTTCGCCGCACTCCTGCGCCAGCCAGTCGACGACTTGCACCGGCTGCAGCTCCGGCAGCGTCTGGAACAGCGCCAGCAGACGCCAGAAAAGGGTATAGTTGTCGGACATTTCCAGCTCCTTATAGCAGCGTGCTGCGAGTGGCGCGCAGGCTTATCGGGAAGACGGGTCGCCCCGGCTGCGGATTGACGTAGTAGCGACGTCCCCCTTCGAGGGCAATCGCGCCGCCCCAGCGGTCCGTCTCGTCATGTTCGACCTGGAGCACCCGGGCCTCCAGATCCTGTTTGGCGATATAGGCATACAGCGCCTCGCCGCGCTCACGGAAAATCACGATGGGCATACTCCCTCCTGGCCCCGCCTGCGGCGGGGCGCCTGATGGTTAACGAACGAGGTCGAAGCTGTAATCGGTTTTGCCCAACTGGCTGGTGTCGTGGTCCAGTTTTTCCAGCACGGCGTTCACCAGCGTCGTGACGATGTTTATTGCGCCTTCATAGCCCCAGGTGGTCTGGCGGTGCAGATGATGGCGGTCGAACAGCGGAAAGCCCAGACGGATCAGCGGCACTTCGAAGGCTTTGCCCTTTGCCAGGGTATCGCGCTGGATAAACTTGCCGTAGGAGTTACCGATCATAAAGTCCGGCTGACGGGTGAACATCAGCGACCGGAAGTGCCACAGGTCGCAGTTGATGAACACTTCGCTTTCCTGACCGTACGGCGAGGCATCGAGCATTTTCTTCATCGCTTTTTGCCAGCGTTTATTGGCGTTATGACTGAGGATCACCGTCGGCTCGCAGCCCAGCTCCAGCAGGAAGCGCGTCAGCCCCATCACGAAATCCGGATCGCCGTAGAGGCCGAATTTTTTGCCATGCAGCCAGGTGTGGGAATCCAGCATCATGTCGACCAGCCGGCCGCGCTCCAGGGTCAGAGCGTCGGCGATCGGTTTGCCGGTCAGCTGACTGACGGTCATCAGCAGCGCGTCGGTGGCGGCCAGGCCCAGCGGAACGGCCACCTCGGTGGCGGGCTGGTTCCACATCTCCTGAACCACCTTTTTGCTTTTCACCAGCTGCCACGGCTGCAGCAGCAGGGTGTCAATGGCGTCCGGCGCGGTTTTGATCTCCTGCTGGCTGGTGCCGCCGGCGTACATCCGGTAATGGCCGTCGGCGGGGGTGTCGAGCACCTCTGATGGGTCGGAGAGCAGGCTGCACGGGACATCCATCTGCGCCATCATCCGCTTCAGCACGCGGAAGTTGCCGAGATAGGTCTCAAATCCGGTCACCAGATTGAGCTTTTGCTGTTTGCCCGGCTGCCCGGCGTAGTCAGCGGTAAAGGTCTTCGCGAACCCTTCAAACATATTGTCCCAGCCGGTGACATGGCTGCCGATAAAGCTGGGGGTATGGGCGTAAGGAATGGCGATGCTATCGTCAACAAATCCCTCTTTTTTGGCGTTGGCGATAAACGCCTGCAGATCGTCGCCGATCACCTCGGCCATGCAGGTGGTGGAGACGGCGATAATCTCGGGTTTATACAGCGCGCTGGCATTCTGCAGGCCCAGATTCATGTTGTTGTTGCCGCCGAACACCGCCGCGTCCTCGGTCATGGAGTCGGAGACGCAGGCGACAGGCTCTTTAAAATGGCGGTTAAAGTAGGTGCGAAAATAGGCGACGCAGCCCTGGGAGCCGTGCACGTAGGGCAGGGTGCCGGCGAACCCCAGCGCGCAGAGTACGGCGCCGAGCGGCTGGCAGGCTTTTGCCGGGTCGACGGTCAGCGCCTCGCGCTGGAAGTTCAGCGCTTCATACTCGGCGGTGGTGGTCCAGGCAAAAACCTCCTGCACACGCTGCGCGTCGTGCGCCTCTTCAAGGGTCTTTTTATTCTGGAACAGGGTCTGGTATTCATCCTGTTCAAACAGCGGATAACAGCTGTGAATTTTATCGATCGTTTGGCTCATGGTGTTCTCCTCCCGCGCCACAAATCGGTGGACTGACGGGACAGTGAAGGGGCAATCACGCAGACTTCAGCCACGGGGCAGTCAGTTCGTTCCACGCCGGATTGTTCAGGGTCATATCCATATCGCGGGCAAAGATGGCGAAGCCGTCATAGCCGTGATAGGGGCCGGAATAGTCCCAGGAGTGCATCTGGCGGAACGGCACCCCCATTTTCTGGAAGATATATTTCTCTTTGATCCCGGAGCCGATGAGGTCAGGTTTCAGCGCTTTGACGAAGGCCTCCAGCTCATAGCTGCTGGCATCGTCAAACAGCAGGGTGCCCTCTTTCAGGTCCGGCAGGGTGCGGTCGTAATCATCGTTATGGGCAAACTCGTAGCCGGCGGCGATGATCTCCATCCCGAGATCCTCATAGGCGCCGATGACGTGGCGCGGCCGCAGCCCCCCCATGTACAGCAGCACTTTGCGCCCCTCCAGCCGCGGGCGATATTTGGCGATGATGGCCGCCATCTGCCCCTCATATTTGGCGATCACCGCTTCCGCATTGGCGCGAATGGTGTCATCAAATTGATCGGCGATCTTGCGCAGCGATTCGGCGATTTTGGTCGGGCCGAAGAAGTTATATTCCATCCATGGGATCTGATGTTTCTCCTCCATATGGCGGGCGATATAGTTCATCGAACGGTAGCAGTGGACGAGGTTAAGCTTAACGAATGGGGTGTTCTCCATCTCCACCAGGGTGCCGTCGCCGGACCACTGCGCCACTACGCGCAGCCCCATCTCTTCCAGCAGAATGCGCGAGGCCCAGGCGTCGCCGCCGATGTTGTAATCGCCAATGATGGCAACATCGTACGGGGTGCTGGCAAACGGCTGCCCTTCGCGATTGTTCAGCACCCAGTCGCGCACCACGTCGTTGGCGATATGGTGGCCCAGCGATTGCGATACGCCGCGAAAGCCTTCGCAGCGCACCGGGATCACCGGTTTATCCAGCGCCTTGCTGCTGGCGTTGGCTACGGCGCTGATGTCATCGCCGATCAGGCCCACCGGGCACTCCGACTGGATGGTGATCCCTTTGGTCAGCGGGAACAGCAGCTCCATCTCTTCGATCAGTTTGGTCAGCTTTTTATCGCCGCCGAAAACAATATCGCGCTCCTGAAAATCAGAGGTGAAGTTCAGGGTGCCGAAGCTGTCGACACCGCTGACGCCGGTATAGTAGTTGCGCCGTCCGGCGCGCGAATACTGGCCGCAGCCGATGGGGCCATGCGAGATATGGGCCATGTCTTTGATTGGCCCAAACACCACCCCTTTCGAGCCCGCATAGGCGCAGCCGCGCACGGTCATCACCCCGGGCTGCGATTTACGGTTCGAGATAATGCACTTGCCGACGCTCTCCATCTGCGGATCGCTGATCATCATGTGCTTTCTGCGCTCTTTGCGCGCGGTTTCGGGAAACACCTCCAGGACTTCCTGGATGAGCGCAAGGTTACGTTCGCCTGTTGCGTTGGTCATGGTGAGGATCCTGTGCTCAGGCCGCGTTTTCTTCAGCGGCGGTTTTACCAATGATGCTGGTGTCTTCTTCTTCCATGATGCCGAACTCCATCAGCAGCGATTCCAGCTCGTCCATGGTGCACGGCGTCGGCACCACTTTTTTGGTGTTATTGACGATCTTCTGCGCCAGTTGACGATATTCATTCGCCTGCTGACAGGTCGGGTCGTACTCGATCACCGTCATCCGGCGGATCTCCGCGCGCTGCACAATGTTGTCGCGGGGAACGAAGTGGATCATCTGCGTGCCAAGCTTCTCCGCCAGGGCGATGATCAGTTCGTCTTCCCGGTCGGTTTTGCGCGAGTTACAGATCAGGCCGCCGAGGCGCACCTTGCCGGATTTGGCGTACTTCACGATCCCTTTGGAGATATTGTTGGCGGCATACATCGCCATCATCTCGCCGGAGCAGACGATGTAGATCTCCTGGGCTTTGTTTTCGCGGATCGGCATAGCGAAGCCGCCGCAGACCACGTCGCCGAGGACGTCATAGAAGACGAAATCCAAATCTTCTTCATAGGCGCCTTCTTCCTCGAGGAAGTTGATGGCGGTGATCACCCCGCGTCCGGCGCAGCCGACGCCTGGCTCCGGGCCGCCGGATTCGGCGCAACGGACATCGCCATAGCCGATTTGCAGAACGTCTTCGAGCTCCAGATCCTCGACCGAGCCCACTTCCGCCGCCATCTCCATGATGGTGTTCTGGGCTTTAGCGTGGAGGATCAGACGGGTGGAATCCGCTTTCGGATCGCAGCCGACGATCATCACTTTCTTACCCATCTCGGCGAGGGCCGCGACGAGATTCTGGGTGGTGGTGGATTTACCGATACCGCCTTTACCGTAGATAGCGCATTGACGCATGGTCATGGTGACTTCTCCTGTTGTTGAGTGTTTGCCAGCAGAGAAGTGCAGGGAACGTACCAGCTGCGAATTTTTGCTCAGTTATTTGATAAATAATGGTTTTTTGTAAAGCAGCCGCGCCGGGAGGCTGAGCAAACGGCACAATAACGCTACCAAATGTGCGAAACAGAACAATTTCCCGCCACGCCCGGCGCGGCGCTTTGTCACCTGTTCAACAGCTTGTCGCGCACAGTGTCTTATTCCCCGCAATCCCGCCGGACGGGCCTGCGCGTTTCTTCCCTTAACCTGTTGAATTGATGAGTGACAGGCGGCAATTCGCGAGCTGGCACAGGCTGTGCTTGGAGAGGTGACAGGGTTTGCCGCGGGCTGCCGCGGTAAAGAGAACGCTCACCTTTGAGGATTGAACGATGTCCGGAAACATGAAAACAATGGATGGCAACACGGCGGCGGCCTGGATCTCCTACGCCTTTACCGACGTGGCGGCCATCTACCCCATCACCCCCTCCACGCCGATGGCGGAAAATGTCGATGAATGGGCCGCTAAGGGGAAAAAGAATCTGTTTGGCCAGCCGGTGCGCCTGATGGAAATGCAATCCGAAGCCGGTGCCGCCGGGGCGGTGCACGGCGCGCTGCAGGCGGGAGCGCTCACCACCACCTACACCGCGTCGCAGGGGCTGCTGCTGATGATCCCCAATTTGTACAAAATTGCCGGTGAACTGCTGCCGGGTGTTTTTCACGTCAGCGCGCGGGCGCTGGCGACCAATTCGCTGAATATTTTTGGCGACCATCAGGACGTGATGGCGGTACGCCAGACCGGCTGCGCCATGCTGGTGGAGAATAACGTTCAGCAGGTGATGGACCTGTCGGCGGTGGCGCACCTGGCGGCGATCGCCGGGCGGATCCCGTTTATCAACTTTTTCGACGGCTTTCGCACCTCGCACGAAATACAGAAGATTGAGGTGCTGGCGTATGAGCAACTGGCGACGCTGCTGGACCGCCCGGCGCTGGAGCGCTTTCGTCGGCAGGCGCTGCACCCGGATCATCCGGTGATCCGCGGCACCGCGCAAAATCCGGATATCTACTTCCAGGAGCGGGAGGCCGGTAACCGCTTCTACCTCGCACTGCCCGATCTGGTGGAAAGCTATATGGCGAAGATCACTGCGCTGACCGGGCGGGAATATCACCTGTTTAATTACCACGGCGCGCCGGATGCCGAGCGGGTGATTATCGCCATGGGCTCAGTGTGCGACACCGTCCAGGAGGTGGTGGAGACGCTGAATGCGGCGGGGGAGAAGGTGGGGCTGCTCAGCGTCCATCTCTATCGGCCGTTCTCGCTGGCGCACTTTTTCGCGCAACTGCCCGCCAGCGTGCAGCGTATTGCCGTCCTTGACCGCACCAAAGAGCCGGGGGCGCAGGCGGAACCGCTGTGCCTCGACGTCAAGAACGCCTTCTATCAACGCGACGATGCGCCGCTGATCGTCGGCGGACGCTACGCGCTCGGCGGTAAGGACGTGCTGCCCAACGATATCGCCGCGGTGTTTGACAACCTCAGGCAGCCGCTGCCGAAGGACGGCTTTACCCTGGGTATTGTCGATGATGTCACTTTTACCTCGCTGCCCGCCCGGCAGGAACCGCTGGCGGTCTCCCATGTCGGGATCACCGCCTGTAAATTCTGGGGGATGGGCTCGGACGGCACCGTCGGGGCGAACAAAAGCGCCATCAAGATCATCGGCGATAACACGCCACTCTACGCCCAGGCCTACTTTTCCTACGACTCGAAAAAGTCCGGGGGGATCACCGTTTCGCACCTGCGCTTTGGCGACCGGCCGATCACCTCGCCCTACCTGATCCACCGGGCCGATTTTATCGCCTGCTCTCAGCAATCCTATGTCGATCGCTACGACCTGCTGGAGGGGCTGAAGCCAGGAGGCACCTTTCTGCTCAACTGCAGCTGGTCCGAGGCAGAGCTGGAGCAGCACCTGCCGGTCAGCGTCCGGCGCTATCTGGCGCAGGAAAAGATCGACTTTTATACCCTTAATGCGGTGGACATTGCCCGCGAGCTGGGCCTCGGCGGGCGCTTTAACATGCTGATGCAGGCGGCGTTCTTTAAGCTGACGGCGATTATCGAGCCGCAAACGGCGGCGGACTATCTCAAGCAGGCGGTGGAGAAAAGCTATGGCAGCAAAGGGGCGAGCGTCATTGAGATGAACCAGCGGGCTATCGAGCTGGGGATGGCGGCGCTGCACCGGGTGACGGTACCCGCCCACTGGGCGACCCTCGAGGCGCCGGCACCGCAGGCGAGCGCCCTGATGCCGGACTTCATCCGCGATATCCTGCAGCCCATGAACCGCCAGCGTGGCGACCTGTTGCCGGTGAGCGCCTTCGCCGGGATGGAAGACGGCACCTTTCCCTCCGGCACCGCCGCCTGGGAGAAGCGCGGCATCGCGCTGGAGGTGCCGGTCTGGCAGCCTGACGGCTGTACCCAGTGTAACCAGTGCGCCTTTGTCTGCCCGCATGCGGCGATCCGCCCGGCGTTACTGAGCGCTGAAGAGCAGGACACGGCTCCCGCCGGGCTGCTGAGTAAACCCGCTCAGGGGGCCAAAGACTATCACTATCATCTGGCTATCTCGCCGCTGGACTGCTCCGGCTGCGGCAACTGCGTGGAGAGCTGCCCGTCGCGCGGCAAGGCGCTGCAGATGGTCTCCCTCGACAGCCAGCGTGCGATGGCTCCGGTCTGGGATTACGCCCTGGGACTGGCGCCAAAAGATAACCCGTTTCGCAAAACGACGGTCAAAGGCAGCCAGTTCGAAACGCCGCTGCTGGAGTTTTCCGGCGCCTGCGCGGGTTGCGGAGAAACGCCCTATGCCCGGCTTATCACCCAGCTGTTTGGCGACCGGATGCTGATCGCCAACGCCACCGGCTGCTCTTCGATCTGGGGCGCCAGCGCGCCTTCGATGCCCTATACCACCAACCATCGCGGCCACGGACCGGCGTGGGCAAACTCGCTGTTTGAGGATAACGCCGAGTTCGGTCTCGGCATGATGCTTGGCGGCCAGGCGATCCGCCAACAGATCGCCGAGGAGCTGACCGCCGCGCTGGCGCTGCCGGTCAGCGACGCGCTTCACGCCGCGATGCGGCAGTGGCTGGCGCAGCAGGATGAGGGGGAGGGGACCCGTGAGCGCGCGGACCGCCTCAGTGCGTTGCTGGCGGAGGAAAAAGAGGGCGTCCCGCTGCTGGAGCAGCTCTGGCAGAACCGCGACTATTTCGTCCGGCGTTCGCAGTGGATCTTCGGCGGCGACGGCTGGGCCTACGATATCGGCTTCGGCGGCCTCGATCATGTGCTGGCCAGTGGGGAAGACGTCAATATTCTGGTGTTTGATACCGAGGTCTACTCCAACACCGGCGGCCAGTCGTCCAAATCGACCCCGGTGGCGGCGATCGCCAAATTTGCCGCTCAGGGAAAACGCACGCGCAAAAAAGATCTCGGCATGATGGCGATGAGCTACGGCAATGTTTACGTCGCCCAGATCGCCATGGGCGCCGATAAAGATCAGACCCTGCGGGCCATCGCTGAGGCCGAGGCCTGGCCGGGACCGTCGCTGGTGATCGCCTATGCCGCCTGTATCAACCACGGCCTGAAAGCCGGGATGCGCTGCAGTCAGCGCGAGGCGAAGCGGGCTGTGGAGGCGGGATACTGGCACCTGTGGCGCTATCATCCGCAGCGGGAAGCCGAAGGCAAAACGCCGTTTATACTGGACTCCGAAGAGCCGGAAGAGAGTTTCCGCGACTTTTTGCTCGGCGAGGTGCGCTATGCCGCGCTGCATAAAACCACGCCGGATCTGGCGGACGCGCTGTTCCGGCAAACGGAGGACGATGCCCGGGCCCGTTTCAGGCAGTATCAGCGGCTGGCGGGAGAGGAGTAGGCTGTGGGTTAGCGATTCACGGCTGCTGCATGACGTTCAGCAGCGTATCCAGCAGGCCGGGAAAACGGGCGTCCAGATCTTCCCGGCGCAGCGAAATCATGTTCTCCCGTCCCTGAGGCCGTTGCCAGATCACACCGCTGTCGCGCAGGACGCGCCAGTGGTGGGTCATGGTGGACTTGGCCACCTCTTCCTGGCGCAGAGCGTTGCAGCTCAGCTCGCTGCCGTCGGCCAGCGTGCGGATGATCTCCAGTCGCAGTGGGTTACCGAGCGCGGAAAGGACATTTTCCAGGCGAATTTGTTCTCGTTCGGGGTGATTGGCGATCATAATAATCCTGTGTCGGCAGTGGCGCGGCGCATGGCAGCCGCAGCCCATATCGGCGGCTGGCGGCTACTATACCCAAACTCCGGTTCTGATGCCACGCGCGCCGCCGCAACCTGACCAATCATAATAATAGCAAAAATAGTTCGAATATACTCGTACAGTTGTACTATGATAGGCGGCAGTTAAATGAACTGCGGATCATTCCGACCGCAGACTGACAGTCAAAACGACTAAGGACGCATCATGCCCCGACCCATCCCCCTCGAACGTTATCGCAACATCGGTATCTCCGCGCATATCGATGCCGGTAAAACCACCACCACCGAGCGCATCCTGTTTTATACCGGGATGAGCCATAAGCTGGGTGAAGTACACGATGGCGCGGCAACCACCGACTGGATGGCCCAGGAGCAGGAGCGCGGGATCACCATTACCTCGGCGGCGGTGAGCTGCTTCTGGCCGGGTATGGACCGCAGCTTCGAGCCGCACCGGATCAATATCATCGACACCCCGGGGCACGTGGATTTCACCATTGAGGTGGAACGTTCCATGCGCGTGCTCGACGGCGCGGTGATGGTGTATGACTCCGTCGGTGGGGTGCAGCCCCAGTCGGAAACCGTCTGGCGCCAGGCAAATAAATACCACGTTCCGCGGCTGGCCTTCGTCAACAAGATGGACCGCCCCGGCGCGGACTTCTTCCGCGTGGTGCAGATGATGATCGACCGCCTGAAGGCCAACCCGGTGCCGATTGTGATCCCCATTGGCGCCGAAGAGCATTTCACCGGCGTTGTCGATCTGGTTAAAATGCGCGCCATCCTGTGGGATGACGCCACCCAGGGCATGACCTTCAGCTATGGGCCTGTCCCTGACGATCTGCTGGCGACGGCACAGCAGTGGCGGGAGAAAATGGTCTCGGCGGCGGCGGAAGCCAGCGACGCGCTGATGGATAAATACCTGGAAACCGGCGAGCTGGACGAGGCGGAGATCGTTGCCGGTCTGCGCCAGCGCACGGTGAAGGGGGAAATCCAGGCGGTGCTCTGCGGGAGCGCCTTTAAAAACAAAGGCGTGCAGCGCATGCTCGATGCGGTGGTGGAGCTGATGCCGTCGCCGCTGGATATTCCGGCGATACAGGGCATTGATGAGAAAGGTCAGCCGGCGGAACGCCATCCGAGCGACGATGAGCCGCTGTCGGCGCTGGCGTTTAAACTGATGACCGACCCCTACGTCGGCCAGCTGACCTTTATCCGCGTCTACTCCGGGACGCTGAAGAAAGGCGATGCGGTGTGGAACCCGGTGAAGGGCAAGAAAGAGCGCATCGGGCGTATCGTGCTGATGCAGGCCAACGACCGCCACGAAGTTGACGAACTGCACGCCGGGGATATCGCGGCCTGCGTCGGTCTGAAGGATGTGACCACCGGTGATACGCTGTGCGATCCGGGTGCGATCATTACCCTCGAACGGATGGAGTTTCCGGAGCCAGTGATTTCGCTGGCCATCGAGCCGAAGACCAAAGCGGATCAGGAGAAAATGGGCATCGCGCTGCAGCGGCTGGCGGCGGAAGATCCGTCGTTCCGTCTACATACCGATGAAGAGTCCGGCCAGACGATTATCTCCGGCATGGGCGAGCTGCATCTGGAGATCATTGTCGACCGGATGAAGCGCGAGTTTGGCGTCGAGGCCAACATTGGTCGTCCGCAGGTCACCTACCGCGAAACCCTGCGCAAGAAAGTGATGGACGTGGAAGGCAAATTTGTGCGCCAGTCCGGCGGCAAAGGGCAGTACGGGCACGTTGTGCTGACCCTGGAGCCGCTGGAGCCGGGCAGCGGTTTCGTCTTCGAGGACGCCACCAAAGGCGGCGTGGTGCCACGCGAGTACATCCCTTCCGTGGAGAAAGGGCTGCGCGAAGCGATGGGCACCGGCGTGCTGGCGGGTTATCCGGTGGTTGACGTGAAAGCGACCCTGACCTTCGGGTCGTACCACGACGTGGACTCCTCGGAGATGGCGTTCCGCATGGCGGCGATCTTTGGCTTCCGGGAAGGCGCGCGCAAAGCGGATCCGGTGATCCTTGAGCCGGTGATGCACGTCGAGGTGGAGACGCCGGAAGAGTACGCCGGGAATATTATGGGCGATCTCTCTTCCCGTCGCGGGATGGTGCAGGGGATGGAAGAGCGCTTCGGCAGCCAGATCATCCGCGCCGACGTGCCGCTGGCGGAGATGTTTGGTTATTCCACCACGCTGCGCTCGATGTCTCAGGGACGGGCAACCTACAGCATGGAGTTCCACCATTACGCTGAAGCGCCGCGTAATGTGGCGGATGAAATCATCGCCAGCCGCGCGAAAAGCTAAGCAACGTTCCCGGGTGCGACGCGAGGCGTCTTACCCGGGCTACGAGTCCAGCCATCGTTTGTAGCCCGGGTAAGGCGTTAGCCGCAACCCGGGAATGTCAGCCAATCAGACAATATCCTGTGCGTATTGCCACAGCGCCTTCAGCTGCGCCAGCTTCTCTTTATCATCCGCATACTGCTGATACAGTTTGTAGCCCGGGTAAGGCGTTAGCCGCAACCCGGGAATTTCAGCCAATCAGACAATATCCTGTGCGTATTGCCACAGCGCCTTCAACTGCGCCAGCTTCTCTTTATCATCCGCATACTGCTGATACAGCATCTGCAGCTCATCGGCATAGGCCTGCAAAAACTCTGGCGTAAACACCTGACGACGGTGCTCTAACCAGCGCTGCTGCTCATGTTCATCGAGCGTGCCGGGGAAGTTGCGCGCCCGGTAGTTAAACAGCAGGCGTTCGATACGCTTATCGGCGAAGGTAATATCCAGCGCCGGCAGATTGCGCGGTTCGGTTTCCAGCACGATTTTCATCGCCGCGCGGTCGGCATCGCTAAAGAACCCATTGTAAAGCTGGGCGTCGACGTTTTCGGACGGCACGAACGGCTCGGCTTCGGCATAGACCGCCACCACTTTCTCGCGCACCTGCGGATTCGCCCGCAGCAGCTGGGCATTCTCCAGACAGCGCTGAATGGAGATCCCCAGCCGGTCGGCATCCAGCGGGCGCAGGGTATTGGCCTGAGCCAGCACCGGACATTTATTGAGATGCACCAGCTTGATCGGCGCCGCCGGCAGATCGCCAAGCTCGGCGCGCGGGGTGTAAAGCCGCTCGCGCAAGGCATCGGCATCGAGCTCCAGCAGCGGCGCCATATCGCCCGCCAGATCGACCATAATCACCGCATTGCGGTTTTCCGGATGCCATGCCAGGGGCGCCACCAGGCTGGTGTTGCCGCGCGCGGCGCCAAACATGCCGGAGACATGCACCAGCGGTTTCATCTGCGGCACGTCGATGAGCGTCGCCAGCTTGCGCTTATTGCGGTGGCTGTAGAGATAATCAAACAGCCGCGGCTGCCGGGTTTTCACCAGCTTCGCCATGGCGATGGTGGCGTACACATCGGCCATCGCATCATGGGCGTTCTGGTGTTCAATACCGTTGGCGACGGTCAGATGTTCAAGCCGGAAGCTGGGCAAACCCTCGTCATTCTCCGGCCAGGTGATCCCTTCCGGACGCAGGGCATAGCAGGCGCGCATCACGTCGAGCAGATCCCAGCGCGAGTTATCGTGCTGCCAGCTCCAGGCATAAGGGTCATAGAAGTTGCGATAAAAGATATTCCGCGTCACTTCGTCATCAAAGCGCACGTTGTTATAGCCGACGATACAGGTTTGCGGCACCGTGAACAGATCGTGGATGCGGCGGGCAAACGCGGCCTCATTATCCCCTTTGGCCAGCGCTTCCTGCGGGGTGATCCCGGTGATCATCACCGCCTGCGGCTGCGGCAGATAATCGTCAGCGGGCTTGCAGTAAAACACCTCGGGCTCGCCGAGCACGTTCAGCTCCGCGTCGGTGCGGATGGCGGCGAACTGCGCCGGCCGGTCGAGGGAAGGACTGGTGCCGAAGGTTTCATAATCGTGGAATAAAAATCCGGGCTGGTTGACGCTATCTTGCATAGTCTGTTCATTATCCGTGGTGGCGTGCGACCGGTATGGTAAACGATTTGCCCGGTCATCAGAAGGGTAACGGCAAGCAACTTCCTCTGCTGTGTCATATTTTCTTGCAATTAAACCCTGATATGAAACGCGAAGTTCCGTAAAAAGGACGGCGGATCTGTAAATCTAGAGGATATGCCGTTGAAAGGCCGTTTGTTTATTGCTGTATCTTTGCTCGCTTCGAGCGTTTCCTGCGCATTTGCCGTCGACTTCCCTGCTACGGTCGCGCCACCGGCTATTCAGGCTGGCTCCTGGGTGCTGATGGATTACACCACCGGTCAGGTCCTGACCGCGGGTAACGAACATCAGCAGCGCAATCCTGCCAGTCTGACCAAACTGATGACCGGCTACGTGGTCGACCGCGCCATCGACAGCCATCGTATCACCTTTGACGACATCGTCACCGTGGGTAAAGACGCCTGGGCGAAGGGCAACCCGGTGTTCGACGGGTCATCCCTGATGTTCTTAAAACCAGGGGATCGGGTCAGCGTCCGCGACCTCAGCCGTGGGCTGATTGTCGACTCCGGTAACGACGCCTGCGTCGCGCTGGCCGACTATGTCGCCGGCGGCCAGCCGCAGTTTGTCGCCCTGATGAATCAGTATGTCGAAAAATTGCACCTGCGGGATACCCATTTCGAAACCGTCCACGGCCTCGACGCCCCGGGCCAGCACAGTTCTGCCTATGACCTCGCGGTGCTGTCGCGGGCGATTATTCATGGCGAACCTGACGTCTACCACATGTACAGCCAGAAAAGCCTGACGTGGAACGGGATCACCCAGCAAAACCGTAACGGTCTGCTGTGGGATAAAACCATGAACGTCGATGGCCTGAAAACGGGCCACACCTCGGGCGCCGGGTTCAACCTGATCGCCTCGGCGGTGGATGGCCAGCGCCGGCTGATCGCCGTGGTGATGGGGGCGGACAGTCCGAAAGGCCGCGAGCAGCAGGCCGCTAAACTGCTGCACTGGGGGCAGCAGAACTTTGACACCGTGCAGGTGCTGCAGAAAGGCCAGAAGGTCGGCACCGAACGCATCTGGTACGGCGATAAAGAGCAGATTAAGCTCGGCACCGATCAGGATTTCTGGTTAGCGCTGCCGAAGGCGGAAGTGTCGCGGATTAAAGCGAAATATGTGCTGGATAAGAAGGATCTGGAGGCGCCGATCGCCGCCAACCAGCGGGTCGGCGAGATTTCGCTGTATGACGGCGACAAGGTGGTGGGGCACTATCCGCTGGTCACCCTCGAAAGCATCAATAAAGGCGGGGTGTTCTCGCGAATGAGCGATTACCTGCACCACGAGCTGTAACCATGATAACCGCCTCTTTGCAGGCGGTTTTTTTTCGTCTGTCGCTCCTGCTGGCGGGGCGCCTGTTTTTTCAGCAGTGTGATGGCGACTCTGTGAATTCGCGCACATACTGAGGGGGGATCTCCTGTTAAATTAACTGTATATTCATACAGTCATTTATCTCCAAAGGAGGCAAGATGAACTACAGCATCACCCCCCTCGGCAAGAAAACCATTGCCGGTTTCCATCTGGTCGGGCCCTGGGATCAAACGGTCAAGCAGGGGTTTGAGCAACTGATGATGTGGGTTGAGAACCATCAGGTGCCCGCCCGTGAATGGCTTGCCGTCTACTACGATAACCCGGAGGAAGTGCCGGCGGAAAAACTGCGCTGCGCCACCGTGGTCGCCGTTGACGAGGATTACGTCATTCCCGCCAACAGCGAAGGGGTGATACTGGCGGCGATTGCCGGCGGGGATTACGCCTGCGCCCGCGCGCGGGTGGTGGATTACGATTTTGCCACCCCGTGGATGCAGTTTTTCGACAGCCTGCTGCAGAGCACAACGTATCGCGTGGCCCCCAGGCCCTGTTTTGAGATCTATCTCAACGACGGCAACCACGACGGCTACTGGGATATCGACATGTATGTCCCCGTTGAGCGCGTAGCGTCGTAGCGATTTACCCCTGTTCCGGACAAGGATTTTTACATTCCCGGCACGCTCCGGGCGAAAAAGCAGTTACAATTGGCCTTTTCGTTTTGCCGGAGAGGGTTGTGCGCGCTGATAAATCACTCAAGCCATTTGAGATCCGCTTGTATCGCCATTATCGGGTGGTGCATGGTGTGCGGATTGCGCTGGCCTTTGTGCTCACCTTTTTGCTGGTGCGGCTGCTGAACGTGCCTGAGGGGACCTGGCCTCTCATCACCCTGGTGGTGGTAATGGGGCCGATCTCCTTCTGGGGCAACGTCGTGCCGCGGGCGTTTCAGCGCATCGGCGGCACGATCCTCGGCTCGGCGCTGGGGCTGGTGGCGCTCAAGCTTGAGCTTATCTCCCTGCCGCTGATGGTCCTCTGGTGCGCGGCGGCGATGTTCCTCTGCGGCTGGCTGGCGCTGGGCAAGAAACCCTATCAGGCGCTGCTGATCGGCATCACCCTGTCGGTGGTGGTCGGGGCGCCGCCGGGCGATATGCATACCGCCCTGTGGCGAAGCGGCGATGTGATCTTCGGCTCGCTGCTGGCGATGCTGTTTACCGGTATCTGGCCGCAGCGGGCGTTTATCCACTGGCGCATCCAGATGGCCAGCTACGTCACCAACTTCAACCGCCTCTACCAGGCCGGCTTCTCGCCAAATCTGGTGGATCGGCCGCGGCTGGAAAAGCATCTCCAACAGGCGCTCAACGACGTCGTCAAAATGCGCGGGCTGATCACCCCCGCCAGCAAAGAGACGCACATCCAGAAGGCGATCTTCGAGGCTATCCAGACCGTCAGCCGCAACCTCGTGTGCATGCTGGAGCTGCAGATCAACGCCTGGTGGGCAACCCGTCCGGGCCATTTCGTCATGCTGAACGCGCACACCCTGCGGGAGACGCAGCAGATGACCCAGCAGACGCTGTTGGCCATCGCCCACGCCTTGTATGAAGGGAACCCTCAGCCTGTGCGCGCCAACAATGAAAAGCTGAATGAAATCGTTCTCGAACTGCGCCAGCTGATGAAAGAGCAGGGTGACGATAGCCTGGCGGAAACCCCGATCCATGGCTATGTTTGGCTCTCTATTGAACTGGCGCGCCAGCTGGAGCTGCTGTCGCATCTGATCTGCCGCGCGTTGCGCAAATAAGCACCAGATGCACCGGGTAACTGCACGGGTTGTTTCGATTCAGCAGCGTTTAGGGTTATGATAAACGCAAAGGAAAAAACATTGTCATCAGCGACTGCTAGCAGTTATGTTAGCCCTATAACGCAGTCGCTTTACGAATCCGAATCTCAATTATTAGGGGTGTAAAAATGGAAACAACTAAGCCTTCTTTCCAGGACGTACTGGAGTTTGTTCGTCTGTACCGTCGTAAGAACAAACTGCAGCGTGAAATTCAGGACGTTGAGAAAAAGATCCGTGATAACCAGAAGCGCGTTCTGCTGCTGGACAACCTCAGCGACTACATCAAACCGGGCATGAGCGTGGAAGCTATCCAGGGCATCATCGCCAGCATGAAGAGCGATTACGAAGACCGCGTTGATGACTACATCATCAAGAATGCCGAGCTGTCCAAAGAGCGCCGCGACATCTCTAAAAAACTGAAAGTGATGGGTGAAGCCAAAGTCGAAGGCTAATCCCAGCTGTCCGGCGGCGTCAGCGTCGCCGGGCTGTTCTGCACTACCCCCTCCCGTCTCTTTTTCTGCGAAAACTTTGTCCCGGCAACTGCCTCTCTCCACCGACTCTTTGCTATACTGCCCCGCGAAAACGTATTGATATCGGAAAGGTTTCTCTCATCCTGGCCGGGCATCTGACGCAGCGGCGTCAGGGCGATATCTCAACACCTCTCACCTCTCCGACGATCGATTCGCCAGAAGACAAACTCAGGTGCTGACCGGGCGCGACAGAATCTCTTCCGCTGCTTTCGCCGACAGGAGTCAACCCCACGTGATTAAGTCATTCTTTGCCGCACTCTCGTTTATCAGCCGTCTGCCGGTCCCGGCGCGGTTATCTCAGGGCCTGGAGATCGAACAGTACCAGCGCAGTATCGTCACCTTCCCGCTGGTCGGTTTACTGCTCGGCGCCATCGCCGGCGCGGTGGTGTACCTCCTGCAGCCGTGGTGCGGCGTCCCGCTGGCGGCGCTGTTCGGCGCGCTGGCGCTGGCGCTGCTCACCGGCGGATTTCACCTTGACGGGCTGGCCGATACCTGCGACGGCATCTTCTCCGCCCGCACCCGCGATCGAATGCTGGAGATCATGCGCGACAGCCGGCTGGGTACCCACGGCGGGCTGGCGCTGATTTTTGTGCTGGTGGCGAAGGTGCTGGTGGTCGGCGAACTGCTGCTGCGCGATGTCAACCCCATCGCGGCGCTGGCGGCGGCCTGCGCCGTCGGTCGCGGAATGGCGGTGCTGCTGATGTATCGCCATCGCTATGCGCGGGAAAAAGGGCTGGGCAATCTGTTTATTGGCAAAATTAGCCTGCAGCAGACGCTGGTGACGATGGCGCTGGCGATCGCGCTGGCCACCGCCCTGCTGGGGCTGCATGGGCTGCGCGCCGCGCTGATCGCCCTGGTGCTGATCTGGGGTCTGGGGTGGGCGCTGAAGCGAACCCTCGGCGGGCAGACCGGGGATACCCTCGGAGCGGCGATCGAGCTGGGTGAATTACTCTTTTTACTGGCGCTACTGTAAGGCCTGGCATCAACGGTGAGGAACAGAATGGAAACACTTTCGGCGTTACTGGCTGCCATTCCGCAGCCCGATGTGACGGGCATGGCGCGCGCGCAGCAGCATATTGATGGCCTGTTAAAGCCGCCCGGCAGCCTTGGCCGTCTGGAGAGCCTGGCGGTACAGCTGGCCGGTCTGCCGGGGCTGCAGGGGCAGCTGGCGCTGACTGAAAAAGCCATCGTGGTCATGTGCGCCGACCACGGCGTCTGGCATGAAGGCGTGACCCCTTCCCCGCAGGCGGTGACGGCCATTCATGCCGGCAATATGGTGCGGGGCAACACCGGCGTCTGCGTGCTGGCGGCGCAGGCCGGCGTGAGAGTGGAGGTGGTGGATGTCGGCATCGACGCCGAGCCGCTGCCGGGCCTGATCAACCTCAAGGTGGCCCGCAGTAGCGGGAATATCGCCCGGACGGCGGCGATGAGCCGTCAGCAGGCAGAGACTGTGCTGCTGGCCAGCATGCGTTTCACCCGCCAGCTCGCCGCCGACGGGGTGAACGTCTTTGGCGTGGGGGAGCTGGGGATGGCCAATACCACCCCGGCCGCTGCGACGATCAGCGTCCTGACCGGCAGCGACCCCGACGCGGTGGTGGGCTGCGGGGCCAATCTGCCGCTGGCGCAGCGGGGCCATAAGGTGGCGGTGGTGCGCCAGGCGATCGCTCATAACCAGCCGAACCCGGCGGACGGGCTGGAGGTGCTGGCGAAGGTGGGCGGTTTTGATCTGGTGGGTATGACCGGGGTGATCCTCGGGGCGGCCTCCTGCGGCCTGCCGGTGGTGCTGGATGGCTTCCTCTCCTACGCTTCGGCTCTGGCGGCCTGCCGCATGGCCCCGGCGGCGCATCCGTATCTTATCCCTTCGCACCTGTCGGCGGAGAAAGGAGCGCGGATCGCCCTCGACGCGCTGGGTCTGCGCCTGTATCTCGATATGGACATGCGCCTGGGGGAGGGCAGCGGCGCCGCGCTGGCCATGCACCTGTTGGATGCCGCCAGCGCGATGTACCACCAGATGGGGACCCTGGCGCAGAGCAACATTGTGCTGCCCGACAGCGCGCCAGCGTCCTGATGAAAAAGCGCATCGTCTCCACTATAGGGGGACGATGCGCTGCGTTTACAGCGCCTGCTGCCAGACCGCCTGCGGCAGTAGGTAAACCTGCGCCGGGGCGCGCATACCGTCGCTGACAATATGGCCGATACCGCTGGCCATCACCGCCAGGGTGACGTCAAAGGCGTTAAGGCTGTCGCCGAAGCCGGCGGTCAGGTTGAGCATCGAGCCATTGGCCATCAGGTAGACGGTTTTGTCAGCCATGCGGTAGGCGTTGATATACGGCATCACCTCTTCCTGAGGGTACTGGCGCAGGTACTCGCCGTCGATCTCTTCCGCCACGTGGCCGACGTTAAGGATAAACACGCCCGCTTTCGCCCGGTCCAGCGCCTGGCGATTAACCACGTTTTTACCGCCTGTCGCGGTGGCTACCACGTCCGCCGAGGCGATAGCCTCCTGGAGATCGACCACGTGCCAGCCGTCATAGGCCGCCTGCAGCCGACGGGCAGGATCGATCTCCGCCACCATCACCTGGCCGCCAAAGGCTTTTGCCGCCGCCGCGACGCCCTGGCCAACCAGGCCGTAGCCGATCACCAGCACTTTTTTCTCATGCAGGGTGAGATGAGTGGTCTGGAAGAAGGTGTGCCAGGCGGTGAGTCCGACCATATGGCGGTTATGCAGCCCCTCTTTGACCGGCAGATCGTCCCAGTTAAAGATCGGATAGCCGGGCTGAATATCACCCAGTCGATTGACGCCGGAGCCGGTGGCTTCCAGACCCGCCACGATGTTGCCGAACTCGCCGCGCTGATGGAGGAGGGTGGTGATATCGGCCCCCATTTCGCACAGGTGAGTGGGCTGCCAGGCGATCGCTTTTTCCCATGACTGTTGCCAGTCGGCATCGCTCATATTGCGCCAGGCGCAGGCCTCAGCGCCGCGCTCCACCAGCCAGGCCACCACGTCGTCCTGCACGGTGGTGGGGTTACAGGTGGTTAAAAAGACCTGAGCGCCCTTGTCGAGGATCCCCTGCACCAGCGGGATCATTTTCATGTCGAGGTGCATACAGCAGGCAAGGCGGACGCCGCTGAGGTCGGGCAGGGCGGCGACCTGACGCAGGGTACGCGGCATATTCTGGCTGGCCCATGCCACTTCTTTCGCTAAAGAGATTTTATTATTCACTGGGTTATGACCTTCAGTTCGCAAAAGGGGTATCCCCCTGACAGAAAAGGGATTCTATCAGCCCAGGCGAGAATTCACAGCCCTGCGCCGCCCGGAAATCGCCGCCCGCGCGATCCCCTGCTAAATACAGGGTTGTTAATGTAAGGTTAAAAAAAGAAAATAAAATATAAGTAATTCCTATGATCTGAGCGATAAAGCGATGTTGAGTGTTATTCCCGCAGGCCTGTTTTCACGGCTGCGGATTTTCCTTGGGCGGCTGAAGCCGCACGCGCTGCCGGTGGCTCGTCGGCATATTGTGCTGGGCTCCATCGGCGCCGGTACCGGGCTGGCGGTGACCAGCATGTTCAGCCACTGGCTGCTCGGCGAAGTCAACCTGTGGTTTATTGCCCCCATGGGCGCATCGGCGGTACTCCTGTTTGGCGTGCCGAGCAGTCCGCTGGCGCAGCCGTGGTCGATTGTCGGCGGCAATGTGCTGTCGGCGCTGATCGGCGTCACGGTGGGTATGCTGGTGCCCGACCCGGCGCTGGCCTGCGGGCTGGCGGCGGCGCTGGCCATCGCCGGGATGTATTTTCTGCGCTGCCTGCATCCTCCCGGCGGCGCGGTGGCCCTGACGGCGATCCTCGGCGGCGCCGGGGTGCACAGCGAAGGCTATCACTTTGTGTTGACGCCGGTGCTGCTCAACTCGCTGATGCTGGCGCTGCTGGCCATCGTGTTTAACAATCTGGTTGGCCGCCGCTACCCCCATCCGCTGGCGGCGGAGGAGGTCAAATCCCGTGCGGTGCCGCTGGGCATTTCGGTTACCCGGGAAGATATTCACGCCGCCCTGCTGCAAGGCCAGTTCCTCGACATTGACGAAGACGATGTCCAGGAACTGCTGGAAAATATCGAACAGCAGGCGCGCCAGCGCATCGCGGCGGCAGGCCGCCGCTGACAGCGCCCTCCCGGCCGCGGGTTAGAGATCGCCGGTAAGATACTGCGCGACCCCGCGGCCAAAACTCCAGTCGCCTTTCTGGTTGCTGATAATCGACACCATCACATCATCGCCGCTCAGGCCGCAGTGTTCCGCCAGCTCCTCCTGCAGAATGGCGAAGAAACGCTGCTTCTGCGCGTCGCTGCGCGGGCTGGTATAGACCCGCACCACCACCTGATCCCGCGTGCGGGTCAGTCCGAGGCCGGTATCTTCAATCACCATATGATGGGCTTTGTTTTCGTGAACAATCTGGTAGCGGTCGCGTTCCGGTACCTCGAAGGCGCGCAGCACGGCGCGATGAGCGGCATCCAGCAGGGTTCTGATCTCCTGTTCCGTACGGCCTTCAATCAGGTCAAATGTCAGTAATGGCATGCAGGTGGTCCTTATCGTTAGGGAATAATCGCTGTCTGATATGGATGCTAGCCGATGCCGTCGCGGGCAAAAACCGCTATAGTTGAATACATTGTTTTTACTGGTGAACAATCAATATGAGCGAGAGTCGTCCGGAGAGTTACTGGGCCCATCTCTACTGGCTGACGGTGCTGGAAGAGCAGAAAAGCTATACCCGAGCCGCGGAAAAGCTGGGGATCAGCAAGTCGGCCATCAGCCAGAAAATCAGCGAGCTGGAGCGGGTGACCGGTAAAACGCTGGTCCATCGCACCACCCGCAGCGTCAGCCTCAGCGACGACGGGCTGCGGCTGGTGGCGGAGCTCAGTGAGCCGTTTGGCCAGCTGCGGGATATTTTCACCGGCGCCTGCGATGAGGGCGGGCCGCTGCGGGGGACGCTGCGCCTGACCGCGCCGGTGGCCTTTTCCCGTCAGCAGCTGGTGCCGGCGATCGCGCCCTTTTTACATCAACATCCCCAGCTGCATCTGCAGCTGGAGGTGACCGACCGGCTGGTCTCTCTCGGCAGCGAAGGGTTCGACCTCGCCATCCGCCACTGTCGGCGCGAGGCGCTCCCGGACACCCACGTCGCCTGGCCGCTGTGCCACACGGCCACGCTGATCGTCGCATCCGCCGACTATATTCGCCGCCATGGCCGCCCGGAGACGCCCGACGATCTGCGTCAACACCAGTGCCTGACCTATCCCCGTGGGCCCCAGCGCCCGCACTGGACGTTCGCCTCCCGCCAGACGCCCGATGAGCGGGTGACCATCAACGTGCAGGGGCCGTTCGCCACCAACAACAGCGAGTCGCTGCGCGATGCGGTGCTGGCGGGGTTGGGGGTGGCGCTGCTGCCGGATTTTAGCGCCCGGGAGGCTATCGGCCGCGGGCTGGTGCAGGAGCTGCTGCCGGCGTGGCAGCCGGTGGAGGTGTTCGCCGATCGGCTGTACGTCATCCGGCCCTATACTCCGCGGGTGTCGCGCGCGGTGGAGACCTTTAGCCGCTACCTGAAAGCGACCTTCAGCGAGCCGCGTCCAGCTCCCGGTCCAGCGCCTCGCTGAAGCGGGGGAGCAGATGGCGCTCGCCGGGAAGCAACTGCGCCAGGGTGACGGTTTTGTCGGCGCGGTAGACCCGCCCGCTGCCGAGCTGCGCTTCGAAGGCGTTCGCCGCCTGATGCGCCGCGCTAAGGTCGGCGTCAATAAGGATCACCGCGTGGGCCAGCACCACATGGCCGCCGCTCGCCGTCTGCGGCCGCCAGTACTGGGCGGTACCGACAATCTTGCGCGCCTCCTCTCCCTCTCCGCAGGCGAGGTTATACCGGCCATCGCAAAAGGAACCGCTCACCGCCCGGGCGTGGCTGGCAACGCCGAAGCGCGCGAGGGTGCGCTGCAGCACAGCGCACAGCGAGTGATAGATGGGTTCGGCGGCCTCGCCGAGCGGCTGCTGCACCGGCCAGGCGAGGCTGAGGTTGATAATCCCCGGCCCCTGGGGCACCAGACCGCCCCCGGAGCGGCGGAGCCATACCGGCCAGCCCCGCGCGGCAAAACGCGCACTGACCGCCGGCAGGTCCGCAAACTGACGATAGCTCCCCGGCACCACGAATCCCTGCGGCGCCTGCCAGAGCTGGGCGACGGCCTCGCCGGCGCCGGCTTTGGCAAACAGCGGTTGTTCCGCCTGGGTGGGGTCCTCGCAAAACTGCAGCGCCAGCGAGGCGGGGGTAAAGCGGCGTGGCCAGCAGTCGGCCAGGGGCAACAGAGACATGCGTTCTCCTTACCGGAGGGCGCGGGTCGCGCCCTCCGAAGGCTGGTCAGTCGACGGTATGCTTTTTCATCAGCAGCGCGGTGAGCGCTGACAGCAGGCAACCCGCGGTCAGATAGAGGGCCACGCTGTGCCAGGAGCCCCCGGAGAAGGTGACCAGCGCCGCGGCGATAAAGGGCGTAAAGCCGCCGCCGACCACGCTCGCCACCTGGTAGCCGACGCCGGCGCCGCTATAGCGATAGCTGGCTCCGAACAGCTCGGTAAACATCGGCTGCTGGACGCAGACCACCATATCATGGGCGATATTGGCCAGCATCAGGGCGAAGAACAGGATCCAGAAAACGGACTGACTCTCCAGCGCCATAAAGAACGGAAAACCGCTCAGCGTGCCGATCAGCGCCCCGGTAATATAGATCCGCCGACGGCCAAAGCGGTCTGCCAGCCAGGCGAAGCAGGGGATAGTCAGACAGCTGAGGCCGCCCACCAGCAGGCCGATGTTGAGGAACAACTCGCGCGGCAGGCCGAGGTTTTGCGTCGAGTAGTTGAGGGCGAAGGCGGTGACGATGTACATGGTCAGCAGTTCGCACAACCGCAGGGCAATAATCAGTAAAAACGCCCCGGGATGGCGAAGCAGGGCTTCCACCACCGGCAGTCGCTTTTTCACCTGCGGCGCGTTGGCCTGGCTCTGCTGGGCTTCAAACTCCTGCGATTCGGCCATACCGTTACGGATCCACAGCGCAATCAGGACCAGCGTCACGCTGAACAGGAAGGGTAAGCGCCAGCCCCAGCTGAGGAACTGCTCGTCGGTGGTCAGGCTGCTGATCAGCGATACCAGCCCGGTGGAGAGCAGCAGGCCGACGCCGTAGCCCACCTGCACCCCGCTGCTGTAAAAGGCTTTTTTTCCCTTCGGCGCGTTCTCCACCGAGAGCAGCGCCGCGCCGCCCCATTCGCCGCCGACGGCAAAGCCCTGAACCGCCCGCAGGAACACCAGCAGCACCGGCGCCCACCAGCCGATCTGGCTGAATGAGGGGAGCAGGCCGATGCAGGCGGTGGCGATACCCATCATCCAGACGGTCATCATCAGCATCCGCTTGCGCCCGAGACGGTCGCCGAAGTGGCCAAAGATAATCCCGCCCAGCGGGCGAAAAAGAAACCCGACGCCGAAGGTGGCAAACGCGGCAAGGGTGCCCATCGCCGGGCTGATTTGCGGGAAAAATTCGCGGTTGAACACCAGCGCGGCGGTAATGCCATAGAGAAGAAAATCGTACCAGTCGACCACGGCGCCGGCAAAGCTGCCCCATGCCGCCCGCCGGGCCCGATGCAGCGAATCCGGCGCCTCGCCGGGTTGCACGCTTATTGTTGAATCCATACCCTGTCCTGTCAGTCACGTAATTCGTTGTTATTGGAATGAGACGCTTTTCGCGTAGCGTCTGCACTGAGACTACCGCGCAGCGGCCGTGGAGGAAAGTAGTTTGCCTGCTAAGCGGCGAGCTGGTGCAAAAATAAGCGACCGGAAAGGCGGGCGAAATCACACCCTTTACTCAACATTCTGGCAATTTGCCAGCAAGCTTATACTTTTAATTAAATCAACGGATAACAAAGAGGAGCACCTTTTAAGAATTGACGTAAATGGTTTACACTTAACATGTCTCCTTCTCTGGAATGGTGAGTTAAATGCGTCTACTTCTTGCAGTTTTATTTTGTTCTGTCATGTTGCCTTCTGCTTATGCTGAAAAACTGCCTGCGCCGACAGGAAAACCTGTACTGACCATTTCCGGCAAAATCGGAAATACGAACGTCGGTGACAAGGCGGTTTTTGATCTCGCGATGCTGGAAAAGCTGGGCATGAAGACGGTGGAAACCACCACCCCCTGGTACACCGGCAAGGTCCGTTTTGACGGCATTCCCCTTAATAAACTCATGGATTTAGTCGGCGCTAAAGGTCAATCCGTCCGCGTGCTGGCGCTCAACGATTACACCACCATTATTCCGATGGACGATTTTTATAAATTCCCGGTCATTATGGCGTTAAAAATGAACGGCCAATATATGCGCGTTCGGGATAAAGGCCCGTTATTTATCGTCTACCCTTACGACAGCAGCGCTGAATTACAGAACCAGATCTATTATTCCCGATCGGCCTGGCAAGTTTCTAAGATTATAATAGAGTAAGGGTCGGATCTTGAATCGAATACTCACGGCTATTATTTTGTCGCTGTTTATTGTGACTGGATATATTACTTATCTGGTGCATGAGCGACAAAGTGAGTTGCAAAAATTTACCCGCTATACGGACTCGTGGTCAATGTCGCAGATGGTATCGGAATATATGCGACTGGAGTCTCGTCTGGCGGGAATGGCGATTGGGGCCGAAGGGGTGGACCACGATGAGGTGCGCCTGCGCCTCGAGATCATGATGAGCCAGATCGAACTCCTGCAGGAGGGCGATCTGGGTCGCTTTATTAATAAAAGCGAACAGCGGAAGGCGGTGGTCGCCACGCTGATCCGCAATCTCCATTTGCTTGATAAACAAGTTGATACCATGACACCGGCGCAGGTTAAAGCGATCCTGCCGGTGTTAAGCGAACTGGATGGCCCCCTGACCTCAATGGCGGCCGCCACGCTGACGCAAGATATTAATATCGTTAATATCACCCATGATAAAATTCAGCATCTCTATTATATCTACTCGGTGATCTCCATTCTGCTGATCGCCATGTGTATTTCCCTCGGTCTGCTGATGCTGCGGCAGAATAATAACCTGCGGCGCGCCCACGTTCGCATGAAAACCCTGGCCAACGATCTGCAGGCCTCGAAAGAGAAGCTGCAGGTGCAGAACCGTCGACTGCAGTACGATGCCTACCATGATTCGCTGACCGGTATGCCAAACCGTCTCTCTTTCTGGCAGCGTCTGCAGGAGATCGTCAATCAGGTGCGCCCCTATAATGGCTGCGCCGTGGTGATGCTTTTCGACCTCGACAGCTTTAAGGATGTAAACGATACCCTCGGCCATGACGCCGGCGATAAGCTGCTGCAGGATCTGGCCAGCCGCCTCTCTTTTTTCCGTAAAACCTCAGAGACGCTGTATCGTCTCGGCGGCGATGAGTTCGCGATGCTCTCTTACGATCTGACCGAAGAGATGGCGCTCGAGCGGGCCAATGTTATCCGGGAGAAGATCAGCCAGCCCTATCTGATCTACGATGCGCAGATTAATATCGACGCCTGCATCGGGATCGTGATCTCTGATGGCGAAAGCCGGACCGATTATCTGTACAAGTGCGCCGACCTCGCCCTGTATGAGGCGAAAAAAGAGGGCAGCGGCCATGTGCAAATCTTCCGGCCGGGAATGCTGCAGCGTCTGCAGGAGAATAAATCGTTTGAAGACGATCTGCTGCGGGCCCTGGCCCATGACGAATTCAAAGTCTACTACCAGCCGATCGCCGATACCGTTACGCGCGAAATCTACGGTTATGAAGCGCTGGTTCGCTGGTTCCATCCGGTGCGCGGCGCCGTGCCGCCGACGGTGTTTATCCCGGTGGCAGAGAAAATCGGCCTTATCAATGCCCTCGGCGAGTGGGTGCTGAAAACCGCCTGTGCCGAAGCGGCCAGCTGGGCGACGCCGCTCAAGGTCTCGGTTAACGTTTCACCGATTCAGCTGATGAACACCTCGCTGACCGACACCATTATCAGCGTATTACAGCAGACTGGCCTCGACCCGCGACGGCTGGATCTGGAGATCACCGAGTCGGATGTGTTCAATGAGAACACCCGTTCGCTGGAAATTCTCAGCCAGCTGCGCGAGCAGGGCATTCAAATCTCCATCGATGACTTTGGTACCGGCTATTCTTCGTTGTCGCGTTTAAGCTACTTCCCGTTCGATAAAATCAAAATCGACCGCTCGTTTGTTATCAATATTCCGGAGCAAAAAGACGATCTGGATATCGTGCGCCTGATTATCAGCATGGGAAAGAGCCTGCATATGCGCATTGTGGCTGAAGGCGTGGAGACCGAAGAGCAGTTGGCCTCGCTGCAGGCGCTGGGCTGCGACCTGGTGCAGGGCTATTTAATCGGCAAACCGAGTCCGCTGCGCTAAATGAAATATGAAGGCCCTTAAAGATATTATTCCGGGCGATTTCAGCAAGCTGGAATCGCCTTTTTTATTTTCTCTTAGCGCTAATCCCAGAGGGGTATAAAAAGGAGTAGAGGTAAAATTCGCCAGGAAAATAATATCCTTCACCTTTGAAAGAGGTATATGATATGCATCATATAGGCTATTTCTGACCGTATCCTTTGCGACGGTAAAGTGAGGCGCAAACATGCAGCGAATTATTATTCCCACCCATTACGTTCATACCCGCAGCACGCCGCTGTGGACTAAGGAGACCGCTCCGGCCTCTATCTGGCGCCGCCATCTGGACGCTGGCACCCGCCAGGGGGTCTATCCCCGGCTGTCGGTGATGCAAGGGGCGATCCGCTATCTCGGCTATGCCGATGAAACCAGCCCCGAACCGGTTGAAACGCTGACCATTGAAGCCGGCCAGTTTGGCGTTTTTCCGCCGGAAAAATGGCACTGCATTGAGGCCCTCTCGGAGGACACGGTATTTAATGTCGACTTCTATGTTGATCCGAAAATTCTCATCGAGGGATAAAATTATGAACAGTGAAAATAAAGGTTATACCTTAGCGGTAGAGAATGGCCGGCTTCAGCGGAAACAAGAAAAAATATTCCTCAAACCGATGGTCTTGTATATTCCGCAGCAGGCGGTAGAGGCCGTTAATGGGCTGCTGAGCGCTCTGCCGGACGACAATTTAGAGGGGGAGTTTGTGCTGACGGTCACCAATAACAATAACGGCGTCTCTGTCGATAAAAGCTTTTC
Source organism: Klebsiella sp. 2019SCSN059 (assembly GCF_021739525.1). Taxonomy (NCBI): domain Bacteria; kingdom Pseudomonadati; phylum Pseudomonadota; class Gammaproteobacteria; order Enterobacterales; family Enterobacteriaceae; genus Klebsiella; species Klebsiella sp. 2019SCSN059. The sequence goes on from NZ_JAKKOM010000030.1 coordinate 43,345, forward strand.
CTCGCTGGCGGCGCTGCGCGACCCGCTTACCGCGGCCGATGCGGTGAAGGAGCTGATCAATATCGTCCGCGGCTATGAGTCCGACGAAGAGACCAACGTTTGCGGCTGGTAAGGCCGCTATCCCGCTGCCGGCTGGCCGCTGTCGCCCAGGGCCATCTGACCCACCAGCCACTCCCGCAGCGCGATAATATCCGCCCGCTGCGCTGCCGCTTCGGTGGTGACCAGATAGTAGCTGGCGCCCGGCAATGCGCCGCTGAATGGCGCGGATAATACCCCGCGCTGCAGCAGATCCCGCGCCAGCAGTTCGCTGGCGATCACCGCCCCCTGGCCGGCCACCGCCGCCTGCAGGGCATGGGTTTCATCGCTAAAGGTTAACCCCGCGTCAATATTCAGCGTCGGCGGTCCATAGCGGCGACGCCAGTTCTCCCAGCTCGGCGAATCGGCCGGTACGTGCCGGTTGGCGACGTGAAACAGCGTCACCTGCGCCAGATCGTCAGGCCGGCTGAGGGCCAGCGTCGGGCTGGCGACCACGATAAAGCGATCCTTATGCAGCAGGGTACAGCACAGATCCGGCTCGGGCGTTTCGCGATAGCGAATCGCGGCGTCCACCGTGCCCAGATGCAGATCCACCCGTTCGACGCTGGTGTGCAGACGCAGGTCGATAGCCGGAAAGCGGGCGGTGAAGTCCGCCAGCCGTGGCACCAGCCAGTGGGTGAGAAAATTGGAGGTGGTGGTGACGGTTAAGGATGGCGGCTGGCGGGCCTGGGCTATCTGGACGACGGCCTGCTCCAGGGCGCTGAAGGCGCGCTGGGTAGCGGCGTAGAGGATCTCGCCATCGGCGGTCAGGCTGACGCCCTGCGCGCTGCGTTCACAGACCCGGCACTCCAGGACCGATTCCAGCATTTTAATCTGATGGCTGACCGCCGTCGCGCTGACGCCGAGCGCCCCGGCGGCCAGTTTAAAACTACGCTGGCGGGCGACGGCGTGAAAGGCGCGCAGGGCGCCCAGCGGCGGCAGGCGGGGGGTTCTCATGGCTGAGTTTTTCTCATCTATGGCTGAAAACTATGCGTTTGTGTGTCCATGTATAGTGGCGATAGGCTACGGGCATGTAAAGACGATGACATGAGTTATTTTCATGCTGTTTAATGTGTCAGGAGCTGAATATGCACGTTTTACACCACCATGCCGCCGCGAACGCTGCGGGAACCATCGACCCGCGCGGTCGCGCCATCGCCCTCAGCGTAGTCTTCGCCGCCGGGGCCTTGCTGTTCATCATGGCCCCCGTTATCGGGGCGAGCGGCACGCTGGGTCTGCTGGCGCTCCTGATCGCGGCCTTCGGCGCCGGATGGGGATTCGCGCGCGCGCAGCCCTGGCTCTATCGGGCGCCCCTGACGGCGACGCGCTGGGCCTTCCTGGTGTCGGCGGCCGGCTGGCTGCTGGCGCTGGTGGCCTGGTATGGCGGCCAGGCCTGGCCGGCGCTGCTCCCCGGCGTGATGTTCGGCAGCGCGGGGGCGGCTGTCGCCTGGCGCGTTGCCGCGGGGCGGGCGGCACTGTCGGGTCGCCGCGTCAGCGGCGCCACGGCGCTGAGCGTGGCTGTCGCTATCGCGGCGACGCTGCTGACCTGGCACACCGCCGGGGCAGGACGCAGCGGCGTGAACTTTGCCTTCGCCGTGCTGCTGGACTGGGCGCTGCTCGGCGCGCTGATTGTGCGCATCCGCCAGCGGGAGAGTGCGGCGTAGTAGCTGCCGCTTGCCGGGTTCAGGCGAGCCGATCAAGCGAAACGGGATAAGTCGTCCGGCGGGGTGATAAATTTCTTCTACACTGTTACTGGCATCACATTCCTGCGCGGCTGGCATCTCAGCCGGCCGCCGTCGGCATTCAGTCCAGGCACGGGCCTGCAGGCTGGTTATCCTGAAAGAGGAGTCTGTAACATGGCATTTGTCACCACCCAAGACGGCGTCAATATTTACTTCAAAGACTGGGGTCCGAAGGAAGCTCAGCCGATTGTTTTTCATCACGGCTGGCCGTTAAGCGCCGACGACTGGGATAACCAGATGTTGTTTTTCCTTGCCGAAGGCTTTCGGGTCATCGCCATCGACCGCCGGGGCCATGGCCGCTCCGATCAGGTCAGCGAGGGGCATGATATGGACCATTATGCGGCAGACGTCTCGGCGGTAGTGGAGCATCTGGATCTGCACAATGCGGTCCACGTCGGGCACTCCACCGGCGGCGGCCAGGTCGCCCGCTACGTGGCCCGCTACGGCCAGCCGCAGGGGCGGGTGGCGAAGGCGGTGCTCATCAGCGCCGTTCCGCCGCTGATGGTCAAAACCGAACAGAATCCTGGCGGCACGCCGATCGAGGTGTTTGACGGTTTCCGCAAAGCGCTGGCGGCTAACCGCGCCCAGTTCTATCTCGACGTCGCCTCTGGCCCGTTCTATGGCTTTAATCGTGAAGGAGCGGAGGTGTCGCAGGGGACGATCCAGAACTGGTGGCGACAGGGGATGATCGGCAGCGCCAAAGCCCATTATGAAGGTATTAAGGCGTTTTCAGAAACGGACCAGACCGAAGATCTTAAGTCGATTACGCTGCCGGTGCTGGTCATGCAGGGCGATGACGATCAGGTGGTTCCCTATAAAAATGCCGCTATCCTGCAGGACCAGCTGCTGCCCAACAGCCAGCTGATCGTTTACCCTGGCTTCCCGCACGGGATGCACACTTCCCACGCCGATACCATCAACGCCGATCTGCTGGCGTTTATCCGCGCCTGATCTTCCCTTTCGCCGGGCGGAATGCCGCAATGGCCTTCCGCCAGCGCCCCGGTCGCCCGTCGCCGGGGCGCGCCGGTTGACGAGCAGGGGAAATCTGCTTAACTCATGGGATACCTGACGACTATTTTCCCCCTGGCAGGATAAAACGCCGGGTTTCCCGCGGGAAACCCGGTGGAATTCTGCGCAAGAGACAAGAGAGAGACAATGAAATTAGCCGGACTTCATCCCGACGAGCAGCGTCGCCTGCAATCGCTTCGCTCTTCCGGGCTGTTGAATAGCGGAAAAGAAGAACGCTTTGATCGCCTTACCAGGCTTGCCCGTTCGCTGTATAACCTGCCGGTGGCGTCCATCAGCCTGGTAGGGGAAGATCTGCTGCATATCAAATCCTGTGCCGGTCTGGATGTGGACACGGTGCCGAGAGATATTTCATTTTGCGCCCATACCATTTTGCAAACCGACCCGCTTATCGTTAACGACATGCAGCAGGACGAGCGTTTTCACGACAACCCGCTGGTGATCCAGGCGCCGTTTATCCGCTTTTACGCCGGGTACCCGGTGCAGCTGCCGGATGGCGCGACGGTGGGGTCTTTTTGCCTGATGGACCATCAGCCGCGTTCGTTTTCCGCGCATGAAATGCAGATCTTAAGCGATCTGGCGGCGATCGTGGAGGATGAGTTCAAGGTGCTGGATGCGGCAACCTCTGATGAGCTGACGGGACTGTTTAACCGCCGGGGATTCCTCACCCTGGCCGAGTATGCCCTGCTGACGGCCCAGCGCCGTCATGAGCCGGTCAGCCTGGCGTTTGTCGACCTCGATCGCTTTAAGCACATCAACGATACCTGGGGGCATGAAGAGGGCGATCGCGCGCTGATCGCCATCGCCGATTTGATGAAAGCCGCCTTCCGTGAATCCGATATCCTCGCCAGGCAGGGGGGCGATGAGTTTATTATTCTGTTCGCCAATACCAGCCGCCACGATGCCGCGGCGGCGATGGAGACGCTCAGCCACAACGTGGCGCGTTTCAACCAGCAGGCGGCTCACCCCTGGCAGTTGGCGTTCTCCTGGGGCTGCGTGGAGTACGATCCCGCCAGCCACCCCAGTCTCAACGCGCTGGTGGCCACTGCCGACCGCCTGATGTATCAGGCGAAGCAGAAACAGGGGCGCGAGCGCCGTTAATCCTTTGCGGCGGCGGCATTCAGCAGGTACTCCTGCGCCTGCTGCCGCTTCTGCGCATAGTCACCGAGCAGCGCCTGCTGCGATTTCCCCGCGTTGTCATAAAACAGGCCGCCCTGATCGGCGATAAAGTCATAATGCTGTTCCAGCTGGCCTATCACCCAGTCGATACGTTGCAGGGTGAGCAAGGTGCAGGACTGGCCATGCAGGTCGTCTTCAATATCCAGCACGTGTGAGCGGAAGGCCTCCAGGGCAAATAACCGGCTCAGCGCGGCAGGGTCCGCCAGCGCCGTTTCCCAGCGCGCCGTTATCTGCTGAAAATGAGCCTGCACCTGCGGAGATGCCCGCCGGGCGCGAAGCCAGACCAGCTTGCGCCGGTAGCTTTCGACCGCCAGCCGCTTCATCTCGCGATATTGCGCCAGCTGCTGTTCGGCATCGGGCACCCGGGTCATCAGCCAGCTAAAAAAGAAGCGGGTCTCAAAGCGCTCGACAAAGTGAAACAGGGGATCGGCCAGACCGTTGCTGTTGAATTCTCTCAGCGGGTCGAAGGGATACATATAGCCAAAATCGAACAGCCACAGCTGCTCCTCCCGGTCCACCAGCAGGTTCCCGCTACAGAGATCCCACTCCATCAGCCCCTGCTCCTCACAGGCTTCCAGCGTGGTGAACAGCTGAGCGATCAGCGGCGGGGTCAACTGGTGAATCGGCTCGCCATCGATCCAGGGGGAGAGGAGGATGCCGAGGCGATAATCGGCATACAGCGTCGGGACGATGTGGGTGAAGCGCGGCGCGGTATTTGGGTCATCCTTCAGCCGTTGCAGCGCCTGCCGGCGCTGTACCTCGTTTAAAAACGACAGCTGCCCGTTAAGGTTGGCAACGCCGGCCACGGCGCGTCTTTTCTTTAAATTGTACTCCTTGCCGGCGATGCGCAGCCGGTAAACCTCGCCGGTCAGCCCCGAACCGTATACCTGCACCACATAGGGTGAATCCGCAGCCAGCGCGGCGAGGGTCTCCGGCGGCAGTGGACAGTGATTGACGTCGCCGACGATAAGAGGTTCTCCGCTGCGATCGAACGCCTGCTGCTGCTGTTGTCTGAGGTTCATGGCGCCTCCTTAAAAGACATGGGACAGAGTGATTTATCCACGCTATCTCACCCGCAAGCGTCAGCAAAATCATCCTACCGCCGGGCGCTTTTTCAGGCTGAGCGGTGGCGCGTTCACGGAGGATACCTGGGGCGTAGGGCGGCGGCCCTGACGCCGTTGTCAATGAGGTGTTTGCCAGGCTGGGTGCGATTCAGAGTTAACGCCAGAGACGCAAGAAAGCAAAAAGCCTGCTCGAAAGCAGGCTTTTTAAATTTGGCTCCTCTGACTGGACTCGAACTTCATCTGTATCTCCTGTTGTTACTGATTTTGTTAAGTTTAACTATATTTTTACCAACATATTTACCATCATTATTGTTTTCTTATCAAGAAAATGTCAATTAAAAACAATTGGTTGTTGTCATAACTATCTAACTATATGAATCTGATTTAACTTTATCTATCAACATGATGTTGTCGTTATTTTTGTTAAATTAATTTATATAAAACAATTAGTTAATTTTTAGTAAAGAAACGATGTTTAGTCAAGATTAAAGCACTTACATCCAAGATCACTTATCTGCTCTCACACCATTTTGAAAACCCGCCCCTCTTTTCCACTTTCTCTATCATGTTGAATGGGTTAACTTTTATGAAACTTAAAAGCAATCGGTAGAATAATGACTACACAAAAGGAAATGGAAGAAATCAGGACTGCATTATCTTGGTTTGATGTACGCCGATACGATGGCCTGAAAGACCTGACCCTAGAACAAATCTATGCAGAGCTTGAAAGACGGATGTTGGCTTACAAAACAAGGCAACAATGGGAAACAGCAGGCAAAGATAATCAAATGCAAGCTATATACCATGATGCCAAAATCCGATGTGGTGATGTGATACTTCAATCGGACTGGATTTCAGGCAATCACAGACTGTCACATAGCTATGCTGTAAGACCAATGAGCAGAGTTCAATTGTTCAACTATGGGCGGGCTATGTATCGGCTGGAGAATTCTGAGCAAACAGACCCTGTTGCTGTGAGTTCTGACTACATCTCTGAGTATCTGAAACAAGGTGGCATGAATCCTGCCAACAAAATACTGGTTGAAATTGACTTGGAAGAAGCCAGCAGCGACGATCTCGCAGAACACCTGAAGGTGCTGATTGCTCTATGGCAAAAGCAGCTTAAAACGGCAAAACCACCAAAACGAACTTTTCGGTTTGGTCATAAGACTTTTCAAAGAATACTTGATTACAAAGTCATCCCTTTGATGGATTTGATCTCATGGGAACAGCTCTACAACGAAGGTAAGAACATACCTTTCAACATCTTAGCTGACATTCTACATGGTACTGGTGGGATTCGGAGCCGTGATAACATCAAAGATACTGATTATGACTACGCGAAAAGTTATCTTGATAACGATGAGTACTTCAAGGTATTAAATGATTTTTATATTAAAAACAATATGTTAAAGGACTGGAAGATCACTGACGTGATAACATTTAACGATAAAGCCACAGATAAAAACAAAAAGTAAACACAAGGGATGTTCACAACCTGCGAATGTCCCTATAAAGAGTCTCCCTCCAAAATTTCCGCGAAACTCACGGTTGGTGAACATCCCTAGTTTAGAATCAGCTAAAATCCTAGAATTATCTCCATCGAACAACACAGGAGATAAACATGGTTCAAAACAAAACAGATAAAACTTTAAAACTTATTCGCTTATCAGAAGTAATAAGGAAAACCGGGTTCGGCAAGACGTGGATTTATAAACTTATCAGCGCGGGGAAATTTCCCAAACAAATAAAAATCGGTGAAAGAGCTGTTGCTTTCATTGAAAGCGAAGTTGATGAGTGGATTTATAAAGCTATAACTACTTCTCGTAATACATCTAACTAATAAAAGGAAAATAACATGAAAAATATAAATGTGCCTGAAATATCATTTATCTTTGATAATGATAAAACTGAAGTTTTCTCAAGAATGGCAATGGATAACTTTGCTCTTTATGTGGAAAACATGTTTAAGATAATGGGTGATCAATTTGAACGTCATCTTTATGATGAAAAATATATGAATATGGTTATGGATCATATTATTTATATCACAAAACCAGACTTCCTCAAGTGGGTGAGAGACAATAATGTTGGGGAATGTATTTTTTTGATTGATGAAGTTATGGAAGATTTAAAATACTCTTATAGAGAGTTCAAAAAAATCTATCCTAAACTTGGCATTAAATAAAGAGGAAGAAATCATGAATAAAGATCTGAAAAAAGAAGCAAACAAGATATTACTGCATTTATCTAAACAATGCTTTGAATTGCGTGTGAGTTCTATTATTCAGAACCATCCTGAACAAGTAGAACAACTCAAGCATGAAGAAGCTTTTATGATGAATACTTATAAGGACAGTATTAAAGTAGCAAAACAGATGTTCCCTAAAGTCGTAAGGAATACATTCTTTGATGTAAAGTTATCACCAAGACTCATTGATAACGATTTTATATTGAAAGCATTAAAGGCATTTCATAAACAAATGGATTTTATGAAAGATTTTCAAAAGTAGTTTTTTGTTTTAGCCCCGTATTCAGGGGCTGAAAATAAGAGTAAGTTAAAATATATCATGTAAAAATGAGGAGTAATCATGACTAAAAATATTGAAAGTAAAAATACATCTACTGAGTTGTTCTATGATCTTGCAAAGCGTTCTTTTGAAGCGAGCTGGAAAACAATGCAGGATATGTGTAGTGATAGCATTTCGCATCTTGTCGATGATGCTGATTTTATGAGCGCATTTATACGGCTCACTATTAATCATATTTGTCATAACTTTGAGAAGTTTACTACACAAGAAGGAAATCAAGGACACCTTACAGAGGTCAACTTTGAAGAGGTTGCAGAACGGCTTGTGCGTAATGCTTGGGTGTTTTGCTAAAACTCATGTGTATTTTTATTTAAGTCTTAATATTAATAAGAGAGGATTTTTATGAAAAAAGTTAAGATGAGCAAAAAAGATAAAACGATGATATTTGCTATATCAGTGACATTAATGTTATACGTAAACAGGATTTACGGGATGGCAAGTGTAAATGATGAAGATGTTATGACTTTTGTAAAAGAAGAGGATGCTGTTGATTCACTGTTACGTGCTCAAATGTTAGAAATCATTAATGGTTTCGATTATTACAAAGGTCTTTATGGTTCGGGTAAAGAAAAAAAGGAGCATATAGATATGGCAGAGCTATTGGAGAGAGTAACATTTTATTATGACCTTTATATCAGGGATATGTTGATAAAAAATCTGGAAAAAGGACAATCCTTAGTTGATAATGGAGTGCTGGACTGGGATCTGGACATAAATAGATAACATCAGGAAAATGTTATTTAGAGGAATGTATGAGTATATCAATAGTGTAATGACGGAATGGATTCCAGTATTACATATAGCCTGATTTTTAAAACCGTCAAAATATATTGACGGCCTTAGAATGATCAGATTGCGAAGTCTTCCAATGTTTTACCTGCTTCAATAGCAGTAGCAATTGCTTTAGGAGTACGGCCCTGACCAGTCCAAGTCTGCTCATTGCCATTATCATCTGTATATTTGTATTTGGCAGGGCGTGGAGTTCGTGTCGATTTGGTTTTAGGCTTAGTTGAACCAACCACTAAAAGTAGTTCAGCAGGATCGATACCATCTTCTAACAGTTTCTGGCGGAAGGCTTCAAGCTTAGCCTGACGTTGTTCTTGTTCCTTGAGTATTGCCTGTTCTTCCTCACGGCGCTCATCAACGATAACAGAGAGTTTTTCCAGCATCTCTTCCAGAGTTGCCAGATCTGTTTCACGAGCCTGTGCGCGCAGTGTACGGATATTATTCAGTGCCTTGAGAGTTTCACTCATACGATGCCTTCCTGTGTTTAAAATGGGGATTTATACAGTTAATGTATAGGATGCGATTGAACAGCCAAAAATATACTAACCGATAAATAATATAGTAAATACTATCGGTTAATCAATCTAATAAATTCCATTTTACACTGAATAGCACAGGATAAGTTTTACAGAGGCATTTTCCTGCGTATCTGACTTGATGGTTTGAACTCTGACGAAATGCGGGAGAGTTGCTCAAGGCTCTGTTCAATAGAACGCTGAAACTCCAGAGCGGCTTCTGTACGCTGTTTTACGACCAAGGCAACAATTTCTTCATCACTTTTTTCTGAAAGTGTTTTGGAATAAAGCATTCTCTCATGCAGTACATCAAAATTACCTGATGATTTTGCTGCTGTTCGTGCTGTTGAACTGCTTATCGGGTTAAGGTCATCAATAAACAATTCAATAAGAGATTCTCTCTTTTTATCCAGTCTGCGAAGTTCGGCATGGGCAGACTTAAATTTTTTAATCTTAATCCACGGAATATTATCAGAGCATAGTTTACGATATTCATTTCGGTATTCCTCTATCGGAATATGATTTTTTAGTTCTTTTACTGTATCTAAATATTGGATTAAATCACTGTTGTCTGTTTTTACTTTTCTCATATAAAACCTCGTTAATAAAATAATGTATATATTTATATTACGAGATATGGTGTAAGTGTCAAATGACCTAATATATAGGCAAAAGTTTTATATGTTTTCTTCTTCATCAAACTCATCTTCTTGAGAATAATCATCAAATATGCTGTCTTCTGAAACAGAGTCCCAGTCAATATCTTCGTCGGGAGTAGAAAGTAAAGGTTTATCATCTTCTTTATCGATTGTTTTCTCTACGTTATTTGTAAGTACCGTATCTTTATAAACGGTGACGAATACGTCTTCTATGCCTTCACTGGTCGTTCTCAGCGACTTCTTAACATATTCTTTCCTTGTGGCATTTAATGTTCTGTACTGGCCTTTCAGAAAGAGATTTGCGTTTATCATGGTATGCTTCCCTTCTTTGACCAGAATGCCTTTATTTATTAGCTTATTCCAGCATTTACACACGTTAGATTTGCTCATATTAAGCTCTTCTGCGAGTGCCGACTGAGATATACTAGCAATGAGGTTTCCATGCTGCATGAGTTTACATAAGCGGATCATTATTGTGTATTCTGCACCAGACATATTTTTTCCGAGCTTTTCCAGATTATCAAGAAAAGCATGAACATAGGCTATTCCCGGTCGAATATCGGAACTTCGCTCTTTTCTTACATTTACGGTTATTTTATCTTTTCTGTTTCTGTTATAAAAACTGTAAATCTCCAGTTTTTGTTTGTCCGTGAAATGATTTCTGCTTATATACTCTTCCACCTCTTCACTGCTGGAGGTCATTATTGTATTGTAATCAATGCTCATCGGTTATCCTTTTATTGTTATTATGTTTATTCTATATAATGCAGGATATACTTTTGTCAAAAATAAATGTGAAAAAAGGAAAAATAATACACTTTTGCGAAATAGTGTTCACTTCTTTCCGGGTGTTTTAACTATAAAAAAGTTTCCACAGAAGAAATTTTGGTTTCCGTACAGGAAACTTCGGTTTCCACAGAAGAAACTTAAATTTCCGTACAGGAAACTTTTTCCGTGAAATCTCTTTTAAATATAATAGGTTACACCTCCTTAATACTATAATATGTTTAATAACCTTAACGGGGAGTGTGCCGGTTAAATGGCACCGTCTATTTTTCTACTTTGTTTTTACTTGATGTTATGGACAGCAAGTGATTGTTTTATACAATCACGAAGCGCTGCTGATTTTTTAGTAAATATACAATTGTTTTTCCTCTACGTTTTAGCGGCTACGCCGCAATTCTTTATGGATAAAACCATCATTAACAGGGATGAACCCTGTTTCAGCAGTGTGATTGTCTTGAGCAATCACTAAGTGCTGCTTCTATGAATATAGTTTTCCTATGCGTTTAAGAGCAAATACTATATTTTTTAGTGCTAATACTGTTATGAAATATAGGATCGAAAATATTTAATCATGAATAAAAGAATAGATGTTGATCCTTTTGGCTTTACCCTAAAACATAGCAAGGACCATTGTTAAATCGTTAAATATATTTTACAGAGTTAGGGCGTAGCCGTGCGTCAGCACATGAGCGTTAGCTCATAAGATAAATATCTTTTCAAAAGAATAAGAAAAAACAGGTAAAACGTTTATTAAATGAGTTAAATTTGATTTTTACCGATTCGATATGGTATTAAATAATAAAAAAGAATGAAAATAAAGAATGAACAACATTAAGATTATTACGTTTTTTCATACAAATAAAAAAAATACCATTTATGATTTGTATTGTTAAAGATGTTGAAGAGAATGAACAAGTAATAAAACTCACTTTGCAAAATGGTGATAATATCCATGTCAAAGATTATGACTATTTCTTCTTATCAGAATCAGCACATGAGTGTGATCAGGAACGAATGATTAACACATACAGAAGATTGATTTCTGAACTGAGCCAAATTAGTGAAGAAACAATAGAGTCCTTAGTTCCGATGATATCGAATAATATGAAAACCAATTTCCCGACAAGCGGTGTGAGTGCTTTGGAAGATGATTGAAAAATCTGAATGGTAGCAACCATTCCATATGAAACAGCATATTAAAACATGCGTTGCATACAGGTTTTTGCAACACCATATCGGAAGATAGCTACGTTACCTGAGATCTAACAATCCCTGTCTGCGTAATGGTCGACAGGGTATTATCTGTTCCGACCTATACCTTTCTATCTCCATCCATGTGCAAACAGCTACTGACATGGCTCTTCGTGCACATAACACCTCTTTTTGATCGATATAAAAGATCAATAAACTGTATTTGATAGATTTTAACTATCAAATTAGCGTCAATTGATCGGTGTTTTAATTGTTTATATCGATCGATTATAGATATATGATAGTTTTAATCTATTAAATGATTTGAATTCGATCGATACAAACGATATGACGAACAGAAAAATAAATTGAATCCTATCAATTGATTAATGCTTTTTTACAGCCCAGAGAGACCAACCTATGGGTAGGGCTGTCTTTGACATAAAGTTTCCACACATTGGGGATAGATATGAAATTACGGATAGTGATGCTACTGGTACTGTCTGCTGCCGCACTAACAGGATGCCAACAGCTCAATGATGGCGTGAGTAAAGTCAATGGGGCAATCAGCTCTTCTTTGTCTTCAGTAGGTAAAGCGCTGAATGGAAGTACCGCCACTCAAAATCTTGGTCCAGCATCACCAGTATCAGGTCTGGGTGCTGTCTGCAAAGACTATGAAGAAAACGCAATGGCAGCAGAAAAGAAATGGACAGGCAAAAGGATCTCTATCAGCAATGCCACAGTTCTGGAAGTTACGAAGGGCAGAAGTGCAAGCGATATGATGACGGGTATGCCCAAATCAGCCCCCCACTATTACCTGCTCTTTAAAACTGCCGATACAAGCTACTGCGGCGGTATGGTTTGGCTGGATTACTACTCTGGTATTGATGATGCAGTTCTTACCTATAAGAAAGGCCAGAAAGTCAGCGTCACCGGAACGGTAAACAATTTCGAAGTCCGTGGATTTGCCACAGTAAACAATGCCGATATGCCAGTTCGTCTGGTTGTTCTGAGAAACGGCACTATCAATCATTAAAAGGGATGAGAACCATGCGTCAATTTTTAGCCATTGCTGGCCTTGCTGTGTTGCTATCAGGCTGCGGTGAAAAAGGCGATTTTGAGAAAGCGATCAACGCGAAAATTTCACAATCAAAGCTGTGCTACTCACTGCAGAACAATGACTTTGCATTCAATAAAGGTTTTCCTATAAAGGTTAATCATGGCTACCGTTCTGCAGGATACAATGTTAGTGATGAAATCCTTAAAGGACTTGCTGAACAAGGGTTGCTCACTGTTTCACAACAGGCAAATGGCTTTAGCAGTGTCGATGTTCTGGAAGTAACAGACAAAGGGCAAAATGTTGAGTTTTGGAACCGGGCAGAAGGTGCGTGTATTGGTCATCGTGAAGTTGATGAAGTGAAGGAATGGACTGAGCCGGGCAACGGTAATCAGCAGGTTGTTCATGTTAGTTATACATGGAAGTTGGCGGATGTTCCTTCATGGGTGGATAAAAAAGCATTCGCAAACATCAAGGGTATGAATGAACCTGAAGATGGCACAATTAATCTTGTTAAAACAAGCAATGGCTGGAAAGCGCTCTAAGGGGTCTAACATGGAAAACAATACAATCCAGTGTCCGTTTTGCCTGAAAGAGAGCCAGCGCGGTGTGCATGTTTGTACTGGCTGCATGGCGACGGTTCTGTATGGAACCTTCCCCGGCTGGTATGCTGCTATTGCTATCTTATTGTCCTTCGGCTTGTCTGTACTGATTGGTATGTCTACAGGCATGGCAGGGGCTACTATCAGCCTACCGATAATTGCAGCTGTTGGGTTTGTCGCAGGTAAGGCAATTTTCTCTGATAATGTTGTGTTTAGGCGAAAGATGTAAAACCCTTACCGTAAATGCAAAGAAACCATATCTGTGGATCTAGGTGTGGTTTTTTTGCATAACAAAGTATTTTATATTCCAAAAAAACATATAAAACATGTTGCCTGTCAGGCAACAACTATCTATTATCAAATCATGGACGAACGAACTCGTTTGTCTTTGCTCTTTAAAAACCTCTAGGATCGGTAAAGGACTGAGTGAAACTTCCAGTCAACCATTTCTCCAATACGAGACGTGGCCCATGTCCCTCTTCATTGTGATCGTAACTTAATGCGAAATGTATATTGCAATCGTCTATCTACGATACGGCATTGTTTAATGCTGAAATGGCGGGGTATCCAATCAGTTGTGTTGGATGGGTGTTGGCTGGCTTTGTCTACGGTGTGCAACACGATCCACAGGACATTTTGGCGGGGATGCAAGTTGCATCGTGTTGTTAAAATGAGAGGTTTTTATGAAAGATGTTTTAGACACTTTGCGCCAAGTGCGTGAAAAGAGCAAACACACTGTAGACAATAGCTCTTTGAAAAAACTGGATGATGCGATTCTGACCCTTGAAAAGAGAATCGAGGAGAATTCTAGAGGTCACACAGCCTTAGATTATCTTTCTTATATCGCTAAGATCTTTGCTTTAATTAAACTTCTGAGCGGTGATTCTGATTTTCATTGATATCTACCTACTAAGGGGATTTGTTATGTATCCATCTTCATTTTTTGAACGAGCAGCCAGCCATGTCAATCCCATTATCTGAGGTGCACTATGTTAGATATTGGTTCAACCATTAAACTATGCCGTGAAGCACGTAAGCTCACCTTACAAGAACTATCAGATAGAACGGATTTAACGAAATCTTATCTATCTCGTATAGAGAACAATCAAAGAGATCCTACTATTACAGCGTTAGAAAGAATATCATTAGCGCTACATATTCCTCTAAATATAATAATCCTTCTTTCTGAAAGTGAAGAGACAAATGATGAGTTTTCTGACATCAATAATATGCTCAAAAAAACTATAATGGATACATTAGTTAATGCATAAAAATTGGAATTATTCAAATAAACCACTTGCTAATTTAGAGTCTCTATTCAAAATGCTGGAAACAAATGAAGAGAGGCTCACTTATCTTTTAAAAAACAAAAAAAATTATTTCAAAACGGTGCCGGTAATAAGAAAAGGAAAAAAAAGAACGACGTATAAAGTGGTTGGTGAATTATTAAAGATACATGATCTTATTAAACAACGTATTTTTTCTAAGATATCACTCCCAGAGTATATTACTGGAGGTAGGAAAGGAGTCAGCTATATTGATGATTGTAAATCCCATCTTAATAAGTCAATTATCATTCAAGAAGATATGAAGGATTTCTTTCCTTCTATAAAAAAAGATCTGATAGCTAAAGCTTTTCAATATTACATGAACTTCTCTCCTGAAGTTTCGTTATTAATAGCGAATCTGTCAACACTTGAAGGCTCACTTGTTCAAGGGACTAAGTTAAGTACTGACATTGCCAACTTAATATTTTTAGAAGAAGAGGCTCTCCTCAGTGAGGAAGTTAGAAAATTAGGTGGAATTTACACGAGATATGTCGATGACATAACTATTAGTTTCGAATCTGAAGTTAATAATGAAGATATTTCAAAAATAAAATTAATGATATTGTCAATGGCGCTCAAAAGTGGGGTTAGATTAAATAGGAAGAAATCAAGGGTTTTGAGGAATGGTCAGTCTAAAATTGTACATGGTGTAAAAGTAATCAAAGAGCTTAGACCAACACAAAAAAGAAAAGATAATATTAGGATGTGTCTTTTTAATTTGAAGAAAAAAGTGATTGAAAAAGAAAGTGTTATGGATGTCCTTACGTTGTATTTTAAAATTAGAGGATTAATAAATACATTAAAGCAACAAGGTGATAAGAATCATGCAGAGTATATAAAACAAGCTAATCAGTTAGTAGCTGGTGTTGATAAAAAGGAGGCAATAAAATCAATCAGGAAAATGAGAAAGGTTAAAGATATCAGGAAATTAAGATCGTTATATTCAAAGTTAAAACCATTAGGGTATACATCTAAAAGTGTTTCTGCCATTTTGGATGTTGAATATAAAACCTGTAAATGTAAAATTAATAACTAACTGATTGAGAAGTTACGGGTAAATCATACTAGATTGTCATCGATTTATTACGGATTACGATTAATGGGTAATAAAATTATTTATTAACACGATAACTGGATGGTCTCAGTTGTGGTGAATTGTTTTTTTTGTTTTCATGTATCGACGGATTGAGACCCATGTCCTTATTGGTATTGTTGTGCTCGCTATTCTGACGACTTGGGAAACGGTTGATCTCATCCGGTGTTGGTTTATAGTCATCTTGGTTAAACTTGGCTCTTTTCTCATATTCAGTACGAGAAACATAATGACCTAACACTTCATCAAATACATAGTTTTCAGCAATATGTTTATCATGTTCCTCATTGATAATATCATTTTTAACTTTTTTTGCTTTAGCCCATACAAACTTCTCCTTGAAGAAATCGATGACAAGAGTTGTGAAGCGTTTAAAAATATTATCCTGACGTGGAATAGCTTGTGTCCTCTTAACACGTTCAGGGGCGCTTCTGGATGCCCTGTTTGGGTTTTGAGAGGAGGATGGTTTCAGGATAGTATTTGTTCCAGAATCAGAAATACTGACTGATGGTTTCTTACCTGCAGCGACCTTACTGACTTTTGTTTTATCACGGTAAGATTTAACGCCACGCATACGAGTATGAGGGGCTGGTGCTACCAATACAGGTCTTTGATTCTCATCAGTAGAAGAGCCGGAGTGTGTTTCAGGTAATACGATTTGTTCTGGTTCAGCAAGAGCAGCCACGGTGAAGCTTCTGACATCAACGACGATTTCAAGATCAAGTTCACTGAATGTCTTA
Source organism: Klebsiella sp. 2019SCSN059 (assembly GCF_021739525.1). Lineage (NCBI taxonomy): Bacteria > Pseudomonadati > Pseudomonadota > Gammaproteobacteria > Enterobacterales > Enterobacteriaceae > Klebsiella > Klebsiella sp. 2019SCSN059. Next base: position 59,779 of record NZ_JAKKOM010000030.1, read on the forward strand.
TAGACTTCACCCGCTTCCTGCTTCGCTGCATCACGAACATCCTGTTCTGCGGCCCTTTGCTCCTGAGCAGCCTTACTACGCCATTTGGCACTGTGGATACGTTTCATTGCAGGGCGGTTTGTTTCTGCGGCTTTAGCAAGCCATAGTGCTTTTTCTTCATTATCCAGAGCAGCCGCCGCTTTTTCTAATGCCTCTTCATGCTGGGCCTGAAGGGAACGATGATCAATACGTTCTGACGAACCAGCAGCAGCAAGGTAGCTGTTAGCCATAGATGCCCATGATTCACGCCAAAGGACAGACATTTTTCTGTCATTCCAGCTTCTTTCTTTTTTACCAAAACCTTCAGGGCCTATGGTTTTTAATGTCAACATAACGTGAGCGTGTGGGTTATCGCTATCAAGATCATGAAAAGCGATATCGGCAATCATGCCTTTATCAACGAAATTTTTCTGACAATACTCAAGGACAAGTTTTTTCTTGTCGTCATTGTTTAACTCGGTGGGAATAGCAACATCGAAATAACGAGCTGTTTGACCATTTTGCTGACGCTCGACCCGTTCAACTTCATTCCACAATGCTGTAGAGTCTTTTATGATATGTTCCGGTGCATTAACTGGAGCTAATATGAAATGCCCATATAAATCGGTACGGCGGCTATAATCATACGTATCACCTGTTCTTTCATCTGTTATACGTGTACGAGCATGATAGGCAGCCTTCGCAACGGAAGACCTGCCTTCGGAACGTTTCACAATTTTAAAATCAAGATGAAAAATAGCCATACAATAAAAAGAACCTCAATATAATTTTAAATAACAAACCAAAATATAACTCTCCAATGCGACTATGCTGGTTTTAGTTTTTCGCAAGAAAAACTCTGGTGTTGACGTTGACCTTGTTTCCGAAGGAAACGGTGTTAGCCTGCGGCAGGCAACCGTCGGTAGACCCCACACACTGCGTAGCAGTGTATAGGTGGGCATTGCTTTATTTTTTTATCTCCTAAAGGAGCTAAAAATAACGACAATGTTTAAAGTTTTTCTATAGTTAAATAATAACGCTAGTTTTAAGATCTGTGAAATTAACAGGGTAAGAATCAGATGAACGGCTGAGGTATTACACAAATATTAATATTTTGTATTTTAGATAGCGCCCGTAAGGGCAAAAAGAGTGTTTCCTCATCCCGCCGTAGGCGGGAAAAATAAATTTTATAAAATAGAATGTAGAACAGGTTAAGGTGTGAAGTTATTGTCAAAAATCGATAAGTAAATTTAAAATCATGAATAAGAAAAAATAAGTAACGCGATGAGTATTAGACGCTTAATGTTAGTGTTTGCACACGTATGTGTTATGTAAATACTTGCAGGGAGTGTTGCATTTTTGTGTAAAACCATTTTTTTGAACAATCTAAAAATAATCGTGCGAGGCCCTTTTCCAGAAATGTGATTGTTTTGGCAATCACGTAGCACTGCGATTTTAGTGGTAAGGTGTTTACATGTTAATATGGATAAAATGATATTTTATCCATATAGTAAATTATTGAAGAAAAAAACACTGCAATAACAAGTATTCATCGCCTTCTGTTTTTAAATGAAAATTTTTGCTTTCTTCTATCTCTAATATAGGACAAAAATGATACGACAGAGATAATTAAAAGTACGGATGCTATGGCTAGCAAGAAAAAATTATTCATTCGGATCTCTATAATGTGTGTAGTGAAATGTTAATTATTTTGGAATTAATGGCAAAAGAATAAATTTATATTTATAAATATTGACCCAAGTGATGGATCAGATTATTCCTAATGATGGCATGATAATCAAAAAACTAAAAATAGTTTAAAACGTATGATTATTTTCCTTTGATAGGCGCAGACTATCATGATTCATTCATTGAACGTTCGAAAGGCTTTTTTATAGAAGTGTACCTATTTTTTACTGCTTAAAATGTATAGCAATTATATTGCTAAAAAGCGAGGCTTCGGCTTAGCATTTTAATTTGACAATCTAAATCCGGTGTTGTAAATAAAATGAAGATACAAAAAAAGCCAACTTATCAAAGTTGACTTTTTAAGGACTAAAAAAGTTTTGCCGACTTTTGAAGCCTTGTAATCAGTTAAACAGGAACATGATTACAAATATAAATAAAGTATTATCTAATTAACTTATATTTGTCAAATCTAAATTTCCACTTTTTACAAGCCTGTCAAATACCATTTCCAAAAACATTTATAGTTCTCGAAAGCAATAACATTAAACCTGATTGTACGGGTCTGAGAAGGTAGGAGCGACAGTGTTTGATTCATTCTCAAGGTTATTGTCGATGCCAAAGCGGGGAGTCTGCGTAACATCAACTTGAAGCGCACATCAAAGGCTTTTAGAAACAGCAGTCTAATTTCTTTAGTAAAACGAGAAATGTTTTTAAAGTTATGATGTTGTCTATGGGAGTGCAGAAGGGTGTCGCAATATGGAAACGTATTGTAGCTCTAAGCCATAGCATGAGAAGCGCCTTTTCCTATTACGTATTATAAAAAATTTAAACCAGTTTCAACAATCAGTTTTAATACTGTTATGTTTTGATTTTTGTTTTTTATATGCGGATTAGGAGAGGCGAATCTCTAGAAAAACCAAGTTTTCCTTCGGAAAACTACTACGACTGAAAGTCGCTATCTAAAACCCCAGATCCTAAATTAATTCAATTAAAGTACTACTAGTACGAAATTTTTTAAATAAAATAAAAAAGTTAAATTCCAGAGAATAAATAAGTAAGGTGCCATTTTATAAAGGCACTAACGAAAAATAATTAGAACTATAAGATAAATAAATTACATAGATTAATTTGAGTTTCTTTTGTTTTAGTTGTATTAATTAGTAAATTAGGAAAACAAGGAGAATATAGTGATTAATAAAATACAAGCGGCTGAAAATGTAACTGATAACACTTCAAAAAAATTAAAAAATGAAAAGCAACATAGTGGTGGAAGATTGCAGAGAGTGTCATTAACGGAAAAGCGATTTCTTGATGACGCTCTTCATGCAGCGGCTAGAGTTAAAGGGAAAAAATTAACAGCAGAGGAGCGAAGGAAAGTATTATGTGTAGCAAGAGAGCAAATACGTTCTCAACGTAAGGCTGAGCAGATTAAAAATGAAAGAAATAAAGAAAGGTTTGAAGCAGAGTTTGAATGGAAAAAACCAGTGTCATTTCGTCGTTAAAGCGTCCATTCATTAATGATGATATTATTATTTTTTATAAGAGGTAATACATGGGAAAGTTGAAAACAAAAAATATGAAGGAAAGTGAGTTTATAAATCATATAGAAAGGCATCCGGTTTTCTCAGAGTCTTTATGTAAGAAGCATGGGGTTTCTGTTGTATCACTAGGTTATTCCCTTTATGTCCATAGTAATCATTTTTTTCTGGAGAATGGTTATGTGTCAGATGATATTCATTATGACATGGTTAAAAATAACTTAATCATCATGAAACCAACTCTTAAACGAATTTATAAAAGAACAAGGCAGGTAGATTATAATGATTATACGTTCATGTCAGGGATTAAAGAGTATCAAGACTATTGTATGTTATTAACTCTTTGTTGCTATCATTGGATTGCCGATGTGTTCACTGTCTATAATCATAGTAAAGGGAGTGATATAGTCGTTGATGTTGCTAATGATTTTTTACAAAGAAGCATTGACCACTTTTCAATTGAACATCAAAATGTAGTTGACTGTTTTTATGAGTTAAAAATAAGTTCCCATCATATACAAAGAACAACGATATCCGTAAGTAAGTTTCCCCAAACGGTGAAGTTTCCTTCTTTTGTGATTTTATTTTTTTGACAAAACTACTATTAATCGGATTATATAAATATGAAAATCAACAGAGCTGGATTAAAAAATGTTGACAAATTATTGGAAATGGATATAGGTTGGATCTGGTGGCAAAAAGATGTTGATTTGTCAAAAACAGAGTTTAAGTTTGTTGCTAATCTCATTGTTTTGAAAAATCCAGAAATTAAATATTCTGACATTTTCATTAATTGGAACTCTGTCACTGGAGAGTACTGTATATATATAAAGAATAAATGGTTTGGATATGTAGAGGACTGGCATTTTGCAGGCTATGCGTCTTATGAAGAGTACTATAATAGTTGAAATTTCAGGTTTAAATTAAATAAATTTGACTGTTATTTTTTACATTATATATCTTACTCTTAATAAAGATAAAAGAGAATAATAATATGAAAATTATAATTAAAGCGATAACTTTATCGCTTTTGACGGGAGGCATTGTTCAACTTTTAGTAGATTTAACAAAAGTCTTTACAAACTGAGCAAGGCACGTAACGTAGGAGCCATTCATGCCGGGCTTCATCGAAGAATCCCGATCATTTCAAAACTGGTGTTACTATTAGACATATAAACAGGAGGGAGTGTTATTCTTAATAAAGTTAAGTGTTCGATATTAAAGTTACCATTCCATCTTGGGAAATTAAAAACCAGTATAGGTTCAGTTGTTTCAAGACTGTTTTAGGTACCTTATTAATTTGCTGATGATAGCCAATAATGTCAGGCATTGCGATAGCATATTTGTATTCGGGATTATCCATTCTCATTAACAACTGTCCTAAGCATGTCTTGAAATCGAGACCAATTTGTGTTGTTCTCCCTTTCACTTCAATGATCCATGTCTCATTATTTGTTCTGTGGACACATTTTAAATCAATCGGTTTTTCTGGGACAACAGAATATCCTAATTGTATGAAATACTCTTCTAACTGTTCCTGAATAAAAGATTCATTTGGAAACTCATGAGATAGTTTATAACCTTTTTTGATCATTATACTTCTGACTCTAACGTAAAATATTGATAATCATTTTATCTGATTTCTATGTAAATGTAAAGTTCGTGGAGTTAGAATATTGTTGTATCTCTATTATGATCTTTAAAGTGGGAATTTCTGGATTAAATTAAATAAATTTGACTATTATTTTCTATATTATATATCTTATTCTCAATCAAGATAAAATCAAAAATGATTTTATCATGTTTATGGGCTTCGAATTAATAATACGTAAAACATTATTATAAAACGTATGTTTTGTATTCGTGCTTTTTGTGATTGTTATAATAATAAAAGAGAATAATAATATGAAAATTTTAATTGTGGCGATCATTTTATCGCTTTTGACAGGGTGTGTAGGGCATACAGAATACAGTAAAGAAGCTATCAAAAGAACAGATCTTAATTTTATTGCTATCCCGACGGTTTTAGGTTTAGGCATGACAGGGAGTAGTGTTCCTATTACTCCAGATTATAGCCTTACCGCCGCACATGTCGCTAAATTTATGATGTATAGAGTTAAGGCATATCATCCATCCTGCGATCTTGCTTTGATATATCATAAGAACAACGAAAAAAGCTATCCATTATTTAGAAATAGTGGCATAGGGGAAAATATTACCATGTATGGTCATAGCTTTATTACAGCTATGCCTGTTGAATCAGATGGTAAGGTTTTGACGGATACGATCACCATTAATACTTGGAATAAAGCAGCATGCCCACTTTACGCAACTTCTGCTGGAGTTGTGGTAGGTATGTCAGGCGGAGCTGTTTATAATAAGCAGGATAATACTCTTGCAGGTATTGTTCACGGTTATGCAAGAAGAATAAACAGGGATAACAAGATAATATATAAAGACACATCTCTTTATGTTCCATATGAACGATTTAGTAGTTGGTTAAATCATGAGCTAACACAATGAGAGAACATGATTTTACCCAATATGAAAGGATAAGTTGGATAATAAATTTATGGAGTATGACTTTTAAGCATAAAAATTTTTTAACTCATTGGTATTGACTGTAAAATAAAATTTATTTATATATTTTCTATTGGAATATGAGGGGGGGTGGAAATGAGTGATATTTCAGATAAAGAACAAACCAGAAAAAAGCTACGAATAAAAAAGACATTAGAACAGCAGTTGGCTTCAGCTCAAATGCGTTTAAATCGTTTACAACATAAATCCAAACAAGAAACTAAACAGATAGAAACGCGTCAAAAGATTATTCTTGGGGCAGAAGTCGCCAAAGCTCTTGACTGCGACATTTTCACAGTTGATAAGGAACTGGTCTTAGGGATGTTATTGGAGATCCCACATCTACACCATGATGATAAAGTAAGATTTAGAAAAAATGGACTGTTATTTCTGGCGAGCATGAAAGGTAGAAAAACTTAAATTAATTTTTAACTATTAATTTGACATGCAAACAATAATCTTTTAATTAACATTATATGTTGATTGCTAAATTAGCAACTTAACATGTTCAATCCTTATGTCATATAATACATTTTTTCACGTCCTGACAACATACCGCCCTATTTAACCCTTATAGGGCGGTTGTTTTTTATTTTTCTTAATTAATGGCATATTTCTTTAAAAATATTTGACAAATACTTTTTTTAATTGTATTTTTTTACATACTACTACAGATGAATAACTCCATATTCAATCTTGTAAATCTGCAGTGGTTTTAATAAAGTCAGGAAGTTCTCTTCCAGTTAAAGGGTTGGGTTTATTCCAGCCCTTTTTCTTTGCAAGTAATCATAAATTATCTAAATCCCTAATAAAATTAAATTATCTTTTCATGGTAATATCTCGATTTTATCTTGCGCTATTTTATTTATTTGTTAATTGATATTTATATTTAATAAAGAGCGAGATAGAAATGGACAAAAATAAGCAAGGTTTTTCCCTGTGATAGTTATTGCTGGTTCTTGGTATTATTGCTGCCACAGTGGTTTCAGCTTTTATTGTATACCCGAAAGTCAGAGATGCAAGATACGTTGATATTGAAGCGAAGCATATTGGACAAATTTATGCTTCGGTAAAAACCGTATACACAGGACAGCCTAATTACAGTGGGCTATCAACCACGGCAGTTGCCATGCCTGCACAATTTTTCCCGGAAGACATGCTTTCAAAGAAAATCACATGGGCAATATCTTCATGGGGAGGATATGTTGTTGTTGACTCAAATAAAGTAAGTCCTTCAGGAGGTACTGATTCATCGTTTACGATAAGTTATTCAGATGTACCAGAAAGTGTTTGTGTTAGACTAATCTCCGCTGTTGAAAGTTCTTTCTATAATATCTATGTTTCAAAATAAAAAGGTATAAATAATGATAAAAACAGTGGAGCACTGGTTAAAGAAAATGGAAATAGCACAGATATAGCACTCGCAGCATCCACCTGTCAGAGTGGTGGGCAGAATAACCAAGTTGTATTTCTTGCTCTTTAAAGGTCGCCCGTTTATCGGTTAAATTGCGATAAAGATTTTATTTGGTATTGTTTTATATTTGTGTTTCCGTTATCTATTTTATATCTTTCCAGTTAACCAAGGAGATATAAAGGAAATGAAAAAAACAGTATTAATTAAAAACAAAAAAAGTAAAAAAGGTTTCTCTCTTTTAGAGCTATTACTTGTATTGGGTATTATCGCAGCCTTAGTTGTAGCGGCTTTTATAGTATATCCTAAAGTACAGGCATCACAGAGAGCACAGGCTGAAAGTAATAACATAGCAACGATACAGGCTGGTGTTAAAGCGCTCTATACATCAGCATCCAGTTTTACCGGATTAACAAACTCTGTGGCTGTTCAGGCGAAAATATTCCCGGATAATATGTTAAGTGGTTCTGGTTCAGCCGCTAAGCCCATCAATGCTTTCAAAGGAAATGTTACATTGGCTGCGGATAAAACTGGTCCGTCAGGGGCGGATGGTTCCTCATTTACAATAACCTACTCAAACGTGCCAGCAGCAGAGTGTACCAAGATTATCACTGCAGCAGCAGGGAATTTCTATACGGCAGGTGTAGGAACTGCAGGTAATGTCAAAGCCGCAGGTGAAGTAGGCTTTGTTGAATAAATCGAACTTTTGCTGAGTTGAAGGATCAGATCACGCATCTTCCCGACAACGCAGACCGTTCC
>NZ_JAKKOM010000031.1:0-60143 GCF_021739525.1 Klebsiella sp. 2019SCSN059
CTCATGATGAACCCTGTTCCATGGCTCCAGATGACAAACATGATCTCATATCAGGGACTTGTTCGCACCTTCCTTAGCAGAACGGCCGCCGTTAGCCGGATTCAATAACAGGAAATAACGCTAATAAACCTGAACATGCCGCCGAGTATCGTTCGGCAGATTATTATTATTTGGCTATGCAGGAAAGGAAAACAGAATAGCGAAGAAGGAAGATCTGATGATATTTCAGGGCCAGTCACAAGGCTTCCGTTTGCGTTAATTATCGGCAGATATTATTGCGGTTGAATAAACCCCAGGCAGGCCCGTTGGGCCTGCCTGCTGTGTGGATCAGGGCTGCACCACTTTCCAGATGGTATATTTCTCTTCGCCCGGTTTTACCGCCTGAGCAAAGTGCTGGTTTAAATGGCTGGCGGTGAACATTACCGCGCCGTCCGGGCCGATAGTCGGCGTATCGGGCCAGTATACGCGCTCGTCAGCGGCCAGCAGGGTGAACTGTCCGCTCTGCGGGCGATACCGGACAATACCGTTATGGGTCACATCGGTGATATAGAGCGCGCCATGCTTATCGACCACGATGCCATCGCTATTCCCGCCGACCTCACCCGCTGTACGGATGGCGGCGGCGAGTTGTCGTTCGCTCATGGCGGGATCGCGCAGCGCGGCGGTGGCGATTGTCCGCGCCGTGGTGCCGGTGGTGACCGTCCAGTAGAGGGTTTCCTGGTCCGGTGACAGCGCGATACCGTTGATGCCCAGAATAATGGGATTGCCCGGCCAGACGGTTTCCCCATGGGACGTCACCTGCAGGCCGGCAACCGGCATCAGCGCCGGTTGCTTATTCAGTACCCGGCGAACCGTCCCACGCTGAGCATCCACAACGATCAGTCCGGCCTGGTTATCCGGCGCGCTGCGCAGGCCGCTGTCGGCGATATAGGCCACCCGGCGCGCTTCATCGACCACAATATCGTTAAGAAAGCTCCCTTCACGATCGGCAACGCTGTCGAGCGGAATACGCTGCACCAGTTTGCCGTCGCTGAGCGCATAAATCATGATCTTTTGCGCCTCCGGCGGCGCCGTCTTTTCGCCGGCGACAAAGCCTTGATCTAATGCCCACAGCCAGCCGTTGCGGTGGTCGACATAAAAGCCCAGCACATTGCGCAGGTGCGTGCGGGGATCGGCGCTGATGCTGTTCGCCTCGGTGGATGGAAAGGCGGTAAGGCGTGCGGGGCCGCTCAGCGACGCGGTATCGAGCAGGCTGAGCGTAGCGGGCGCCTGGGGCGAGATCAGGCGTGGGGTACTGACAAACGCCCGGCCAGCGGCGTCAAAATGCAAGCCCGCGATGGGGGCATCGACGGAGCGCGCATCGACGCGCTGCTCCCAGGTTACCCCGGCATAACTGCGCCAGAGCGCTAAATGGGCGGGGTCGTCGGCTCCTGCCGCCAGCGCGTTCTGTCCCAGGGACAGCAGGCCGAGAATAAAAAGTGAAAAACGATGCATTATGGTCTCCAGGAAGCAGAAAAACGAGAGAGGGTTGGTTAGCTCTGGTAAAGGATTTTATTAATTCCCCTGGCGAAGATAAGATGCCGGGAATGACAATCATTTGTTCTCTGGAGAACCAAATGGCCCGGCGGTTTGATTATCTTTCGGATGTGGAAGTGTTTCTGGCTGTGGCCGATCGCGGGTCATTTACCGCCGGCGCGGTGGCGCTATCGTCAACGCCGTCGGTGCTCAGCCGGGCCGTCACCCGTCTTGAGACGCGCCTGGGATGTCAGCTGCTGCGCCGTTCCACCCGGCGGATCAGCCTGACTGAGGCCGGAAATGCTTACCTGATTCAGGTCCGCCAGGCATTTGCGGTGCTGGATAATGCCGAACGGGAGGCGCAGGGGCAAAAAGGGTCGCTGTCCGGACGCGTAAAGCTGAGCGTACCCACCACCTGGGGACACTACCGTCTGCCGCCGCGCCTGGCGCTGTTCCGTCAATTACATCCCGACGTCCAGATTGAGCTGAATATGACCAACCGTAATGTCGATATTATCGCCGAAGGTTTCGACCTGGTGGTGCGCCAGGGACATTTACCCGACAGTGGTCTGGTGGCAAAAAAACTGGAAGATGCCGGGCTATGTCTGGTGGCCTCGCCGGCTTATTTACGCTCTACGACGCAACCGCTCAATAAAATAGCCGATTTGCGCCATCACTCATGCCTGACATTTATTTTGCCGGCGACGGGAAAAGTTGCGGAATGGGTATTTCGTGAAAATGACCAGGATATTAACTGGCTACCGCCTTCCTCCCTGCATGTTTCTGATGATGTGCTCGGGGTAGTCTCGTTGGCCCTCGCAGGGGCGGGGATCTGCCAGAGCTATGCGTTTATTGTGCAGGAGGCGGTCGCGCGTGGGGAGCTGGTCCCTGTGCTTCCGGCATTCGCCGGACGCTCACGGCCTTTCTCGGTCGTTTACCCGCCGCATAAAAGTCAGTCAGCCGCCGCACGGGCGTTGATTGCGCTGCTGACCCTGCCGGCGGAAGCTTTGGCGACGCTCAGCGCCACATTGTCTGATACGAATGGATGAAGGCTCATCTAAAGGGACTAATACATATTGTCAATTATTTTTATTTAATCTTATTTTTTTATTGTATTTTCTTTTCTTAGGTTGATTTGTTTCTGTTTTTATAGGGTCTAATCATTAATCTCTCGACGAAAAGTAAACGTTACTAATAATGGAGTATGTTGTTAGGAATCGTCTTAAGTCACATAATTGTCAGGGATGCTTGCAGTTTATATTAATGAATGCTATCACTATATATGGTAACAATTTGTAGCATTTATATAAGGAAGGAATATGAAATGGACTATTCTTAATACTCTGATCTGCCCGCAATCCGGCATCGCCTTTTCGGCGATATCCAGCCTGCGTTTCTTAAAATTTATTATGTGGTACGAGGCCGATGTGATCCTGCTGCCCGGCGAGACAATGAAGCTCTATTCCTCAAGAGTTTTAATTAATGACCAGTATCATTCATTAAAAATCTACAATATTGCGGTGTACGACGAGGCGCAGTGGGAAATATTACGCGAGCGGCCATCGTGCCCGTACCATGCCGGCGGCGAGCGGTCTGACTCCTGTTTTTACCAGTCCTTTTGCGCGATTAAGCGCTGCCCGAATAATATTCCCCGCAGCGAAACCTGGCGTTAGTCAGGCCACGCCGGGGCCAGCCGCCGGCGGTGGGGCGTCATTTCTCCAGCAGGGCGGCCAGTCGTGGCTGGACGCCTGCGCAGCCGGCCAGCACGCGGTTACCTCGCCGCAGCCCCTCATTGGCGAGAAACGCATTGCACGTTCCGCCCGCCTCCTCAATCAACAGCATGCCTGCCAGCGCGTCCCAGCTGTTCATATGTGCTTCATAATAGGCATGGAGCTGGCCGGCGGCGACATGCGCCAACATCAGGGCGCCCGCGCCGAAGCGGCGATATTCCAGGTCGGCGTCGAGCAGGGTGGTGATGGCCCAGGCGTAGTCGCTGGCCGGGGCGCGGCTGGAGCGGCCCATACCCACCACCACCGCATCCGGATCCGGTTCGCGTAGCGTCAGGCGCTGGCCGTTGAGATACGCGCCTTCGCCGCGACCGGCGAAGAAAAACTCATCGCGATCGGGGGCGTAGATAATGCCAAGCGTCAGCTCGCCCTGGCACACTCGCGCCAGCGAGATACACCAGTAATCCATACCGAGGATAAAGTTAGTGGTGCCATCGACAGGGTCGAGCACCCAGACGGTCTGCGCATCGCCGGCGAAACCGCTCTCCTCGCCGAGGAAACCCTCCTGGGGAAAATGGGCCTGCAGCCAGCCTTTAATCTCTTGTTCTACCGCGAGATCCGCTTGCGACACAAAGTCCTGGCGCGATTTTTTATCGACCTGTAATCCCGCATCGCGCAGCGCCTGGGCGTGGGCGCCAGCCTGGCGAATTAAGGCGCATAATGACTCTCGTTGTGCTTCCGTCATAGTCCTGCTCTCAGATAACAAAGGGCGACGTGCGCCGGTGAATTAATGTCACCTCCACCCAGGTGGTGCGTGAAGGTTGTAAAGGGTCGGCGGTGCGCTCCTGCAGCCGGGCAAGCGCCTGGCGGGAAATCGCCGCCACATCCTGATGTAGGGTGGTGAGCTGGTAGCTATATTGCGCGGTCGGCGGCGTGTTATCAAAACCAATCAGCTGAAAATCCATTGGTGCCTGTTTGCCGCGCTGGCGCATCCCATCGAGAAAGCCACAGGCAAGCTGGGCATTCGCGCAAAAGATCCCCTCAGGCACCTCGTCAGCGAGCGCCGCGGCCTGCTCACCGCCGACGTAGCCCTCTTCCGGACAGGCGAGGTGCGCCAGGTCGCGTTCGATGTCCACTCCGCGCGCCTGTAGCGCCCGGCTGAATGCTTCACCGCGCATGCGCCCGGCCCAAGTGGAAGGGAGAGTATTGAGCCAGCCGAAGCGCCGACAGCCGCTGCGCAACAGCTGGTTAGCGGCCAGTTCGGCGCCGGCGGCGTTATCAGAGCAGACATAATCCACCCCGGGGATCGTCGGTTGACGGTTAATGCCCACTACCGGAATATGCTGGTGAACGCACTCGTTCACCAGCGCTTCCGGCGGCTGGCCGGAGGTAACGATAACCCCGGAGACGCGAAACTGCGTGAAACGGCGCAGAGTATGCGCCAGATCCTGCTCGCTATGGATCTCGCTCACCAGCGCCTGAAAGCCCTGGCGCTGGATCTCGTTGAGCAAGGCATCAAGCAGGGCGCTGCGAAAAGGATCGCTGATGCGCGAGACGATCACGCCGATTAAGTGGCTGCGCTGGCGGTTCAGCCCCTGGGCGAGGAAGTTAACCTGATACCCCAGCTCTTCGGCGGCGCGCAACACCCGCGCCCGGGCATCGGGAGAGATACTGCCGTTGCTGCTCAACGCCCGGGACACCACCGCCCGGGAGACGCCCGCACGCCGTGCGACGTCCTGGGCGGTGACGCTGGGTTTACGTGATGCGGCGCTCATAGGATGTGCGCCTCGTCGGTAAACGGGGGACGCGGCAACGTTAAGGCGAGCCCATCCCGGGAAACGAATAACCCCGGCCACGGCTGGCAGGCCTGCTTCAGCCCCGGCAGGGCGGCGTCCTCGCAGTGATAGAGCCCCAGCGCTGGAAGCTGCAGCGTTCTGAACAGCATCAGGCAAGAGGGGAAATCGCCATGAGAGGCGTCATCGTCCAGGGCCGCCACCGAGGCACACTCCTGAAACGCCAGCCCGGCGCCGGCCATCAGGGCCATCGAGTCGGCGGTCGGCCGGCCATCGCCGCTGTAAAACAGCGTCTGCCCGGCAATGGTGATACGGATGGCGCGATTACTCAGCTCATGCTGGGTGGGGGCCGTGCGGATCTGCCAGTCCTCCCACGTCCAGGCTTCACGACATGCTTGCCAGTCGATGGTGAAACCGAGCTCCGCCTGCGGCCAGTTCGCCAGCGCGGCCAGCTGCATGAGCATCGGCTGCTGCGTCGGCTGGCAGTAGATAATCAGCGGCTTCTTGCGGGAGCCGCTTTTCCAGTAATTCAGCAGCGCCGTCAGACCGGTGCAGTGGTCCGGATGAACGTGGGTGAAGTAGATCGCGTCGATATCGTTGACCCCGCCGCCGCGCTGCCAGTGCGCGCGGGGAACGGTGGGTCCGCAGTCGATTAACCACTGTTTGTTGTCCGCGTCGATTACCCGTAGCGCGGAGGTATTTTGCGTGCAGGAAAAGGCGCTCCCGCAGCCAAGCACATCTATTTTCATTTACCCTCGCCAAAATTTTTTGCCGCTTAATTAAATTGTCATAAATACCCGACAAAGTAGGCTCACATCATGTCGAGTTAACGTTGCATTTTTTTTACAGCTAAATGAACACGTGTTCACAGCAATAAAAAATGCCCGCAACAGCGCTGTCAGGTAGCGAATATGAGTTATTTAAAGATCTCCGGCCTTAAAATTAGTTATGGCGATAAAGTGGTTTTACATAATATCGATCTGGCGGTCGAGCAGGGGGAAATGATCGCTCTGCTCGGCCCTTCGGGATGTGGAAAAACCACCCTGCTGAATGCCCTCTGCGGTTTTATTCCGGTGGAAAGCGGGGCGATCTCCATCGCCAGCCGAGCGATCACCCATCAGGTGCCGGAGCAGCGCAATATCACCATGGTGTTTCAAAGCTACGCCCTGTGGCCGCACCTGACGGTGGCGCGCAATATTGGCTATGGCCTGAAGCTGCGCAAATGGCGCGGGGCGGATATCACGCGGCGAGTGGCGGAGCTGCTACGGATCGTCAATCTCGACGGGCTGGCTGACGTGAAGGTGACCGAACTGTCGGGCGGCCAGCGGCAGCGGGTGGCACTGGCGAGAGCACTGGCGATAGAGCCTCAGGTGCTGGTGCTGGATGAGCCGTTATCTAATCTGGATGCCAAAGTGCGGCTCAATGTGCGCCATGAAATTAAATCTCTGCAAAAGAAACTCGGCTTTACGTCGTTAATTGTCACCCACGATCAACAGGAGGCATTAGTGATGGCGGACCGTATTGCAGTATTAAACCAGGGGCGAATTGAGCAAACCGGCACGCCGGAACAAATATATCAGCGACCCGCGACACCCTTCGTCGCTGATTTTATGGGCGCCGATAATAAAATAACCTCTGATGAAATATCTGCTGCCGCAATATCCGGTTTATCCGCAGCTCAGCAGGGTGAAAAAGTCATTTATTTTCGCAGCGCCGATGCCATGCTCGCCGAATTAACGCAGCCCGCGCCGCAGGAGGGGCTCGCCCTGGAGGGGATGGTGGAGCAAAGCGCGTTTCTGGGCAATCTGTATCGCCACAGCGTGCGCTACCATGACCGCCTGCTGCAGGCCGACTCCGCTCAGTGCTGGCCGACGAAAAGCCGCGTCAGGCTCCATGTGCCCATGCCGGCCCTCCATATTTTTCCTTTACCACTATCACAGTGATATCAGCGTGTTCATTCTGGGGACAATTCATGTTTACTAAGACGAAAGCAGCGATCTTAACGACCCTCTGCCTGAGCGTTAGCGCCCAGGCCGACACCTTTCTTAACGTCGCCACCGCGGGCGATCAGAATATGGTGGATTACGTGAAAACCTGGCTGGGGCCAAAATTTGAAGCCGCTCATCCCGGCGTCAAGGTGCGGGTGATCGGTACCGGCCCTGGCGACGCCGGGTCGAATAAAATCAGCGAGAAGTTGAGCGCCCAAAAGGAGAGCGGCGCGCAGCAGTGGGATATCGACGTCGCCGTGGTGCATCAGAAGGCGGGGGGCGAGCAAGTGGAAAAGGGATTGCTGCAAAAATATCGCCAGGATATTCAGACCGGCGGCATGGTGAGCTCGCCGAGCGCCACCCAGGCGCTCGGCGTTAACGTCGACGGGTACGTCATGCCGATGTTCTTAAGCCAGACCGCTATCGCCTGGAACAGCGATCTCGTCAGTACGCCACCGGCGTCGTATGACGAGCTGGTCGCGTGGACGCAGAAACATCCGCAGGCTTTTGGCTATAACGGCATCAAGAACGGCATGTCCGGCGTTAGCTTTGTGGTGGGCTGGATCTACGCCTACGGGACCGACGCCGAGCGCCTCTCCTCCGCGCCTTATGATAAAAGCGTCGAAAAGGGCTGGCAGCAGGCCTATGCGAAACTGAAAGCGTTCAATAAAAATGTCACTTTCACTCCGGGCAACGCCGGAACGCTCGATATGCTAAGTCGGGGAGAGATCGCCATGGGCCCGGTATGGGTCGACATGTTCTATAGCTGGAAAGATCAGGGCAAGCTGCCGCCATCGATTAAGCTCGCTTTACTGGCCCCAGGCATGCCGGGTCAGCCGATGTATTACGTCATCCCGGCGAAAGCGGCGAATCCGCAGCTGGCGCGCGACTTTATCGCGCTGGCCACCAGCCCGGAAGTGCAGGCGCAGGGGATCGTTAAGCAGTTCAACTGGTACCCGGGCATCGACGCCGGGCAGGTGAAGCCGAAGTTGGATGCGGCGACCTGGCAAAAGCTGTTTGCCGAAATTTCGCCTGAAGCCCTGGCGAAGTATGGCAAAAGCTTCCCGATCGCCCCCTACTTTGACGATATCAAAGAGGGTTACGAAAGCCAGGTGGCCAATTAACCTTTTTTCCAGCCCGGGTCGCCGACCCGGGCGCTTGCTTGTACCAACGCCAGGTCCTTTATGTCCAGTTCATTGAAATATTTGCTGCTGGTTGCCCCGGCCGCGCTGATGATCGCGGTCCTGTTTTTGTATCCGCTGGGGTTTTCGCTGGTCTCGGCGTTTACCGCGCCGGGAGAGCCGTTCACCCTCGATCATTTTCGCAAGGTCTATGCGCTTTACGCCAACGATGTGCTCTTTTCGCTGCTTATCGTGCTGATCTCGGTGGCGTTGTTAGCGCTGATCGCCATTACCCTCTCGGCAGTGATTGCGCTGTCGCCTTGCCGGACCGTTGTTCGCCTGCTGGGTTTTTTGTATCGCTTGCCGCTGTTTATTCCCTTTATTGTCGTCGCCCAGATGATGCGCACTTTTCTCGCCAAAAATGGCCTGATGAACAATGCGCTGGTGGCGGCCGATCTGGTCAGGCCGCTGGAGACCCTCTCCTGGCTGGGATGGAAGGGAATTGTCATTACCTTTGTCTGGAAGCAGCTGGCCTTTGCTACGTTGTTGATCTGCGGAGCGATGGCGGCGCTGGAGCCGTCGCAGATCCTCGCCGCACGTAACCTTGGCGCCTCCCGGCCGCGGCTGCTGTTCGATATTATGCTGCCGCAGGTCCTGCCGACCATCGGGGTGGCGCTGGTGCTGTCGACGGTAACCATGATGTCGGTGCTGTCGGTACCGCTGATGATCGGCGTGGGGACGCCGACGATGCTGACCGTGGATATGGCGTTTCGCGTCAATTCCTATGGTGATTACGCGGTGGCGAATGCGCTTGGCGTGGTGTCGCTGGCGATCTGCGGCGCGCTGTCGTGGTTTTACCTGCGCCACAGCCTGCAGCAAAAAGGCGGTGAATGATGAAAGCGCTGAACCTTGCTTCCTCTCCGTCATGGTGGGTGAGAGGACGCCGTAAAGTGAACGCCAGCCCGGTGCTGCAGACTCTGCTACTGCTGTTTATGCTGCTGGCGATGTTTGGCCCGCTTCTGAACCTGTTGATCTGGACCGTAGCGGAAAGCTGGTATTTTCCCCATTCGCTGCCCAGCCAGTGGGGCCTGAAGTACTGGTATCAGGTCTTCAATCCGTACAGCGATGTCTCCAGCTCGCTGTTAACCAGCGTACTGATCGCCCTGCTGTCGGTGGGGGTCTGTTTGCTGATTTCCGTTCCCGCCGGCTATGCGCTTTCCCGGCGGAAAATGCCGCTGCGGGTGCTGTTTATGCTGCTGTTTCTCCTCCCGCAGGCCTTTCCCAACCTGACGGTATACATGAATGTTGCCCGTTTGTTTTACCAGTGGGGCTTGAACGGAACTATCGCGGGGGTAGTGCTGGTGCATAGCGTCCACGGTCTTATGTACTCGGTGTGGATCTGTGTGGCCGCATTTTCAGCCATCGACCCGCTGCTGGCGCGGGCATCGCGTAACCTGGGCGCCGGACCGATGTATACCTTCTGGCACATCGTGCTGCCGCAGGCGGCGCCGGGGATCGTTGCCGCCAGCATCTTTGTTTTTCTGGAGTCGTTGGATGAGTTTACCGGCACCTTCTTCGTCGGGGCGCCGGATGTCACTACGCTGCCGCTGCTGCTCTATAACGCCAGCATGTCGGGTAACTATCAGGTCTCGTCGATTACCGCGCTGATTTTGCTGGCGCCATCGCTGCTCTTTATGGTGGTGATTCATAAATTTATGCGTCCGGAGATGATGGCGAAACTGGGGAAATAAGGGCTGCAGAAAACGAAAAAGCTTCCCGGTGGGAAGCTTTTTAACCTCAGGTCATCATCATTGGCCATTCTGGCGGTGTCTGACTCATGACTTCAATCATCACATCTTTGATATTGCCCCAGATTTTGGCAATATCGAGCAGGGTGATGCCGAGCAAACCGGTGGCGAACCAGCAGGCGGCGGCAAGGCCGAGGCAGCTGCAGATCACCGCCAGACCGGCATAATCGCTTTTGCGAAGTTGGATATTCAGTGAACTGGCAAGAAACATCAGTACCGCGCTCACCAGGGGCCAGCGCAACAACACAACACTGGTAGTAATGGAAGCCATTAACCTGTCCTCAAAGAAAGTCGGGGAGCCATGGACGACCTGGCGCGACTGACGATGGCATAGCGCTCTGGTCTCAACTGGCGTACTAGAGAGTGATGAAACGCCATTTCTGTTTCATCAACTTGTGTGAACTATATCACACTTGGCGCTTTATTCACCAGTCAAAAAATGAGCTTTCGCTGCGCTTAATAACAATGCTATTTATGTGGATATTAGTAAGTAACCCCTGATGATCTTATTTTCATTCTCTTGCTAATGATTATTATTCTGCGGGTTTTATTACTTGTTCTTGTTTAATACACGGAGAAACCGAGTCAGAAGCGCGTCTATTCTTAATCTTGGCGGAACATCTTCCGAATACCTGATAAATAAGTATTATTCTTCACCACCAGTAGTAAAGCTGACGCCCGTGAGGGCTGGCGGAAATCTGCTGATGTCTTTCGCAGTCGCGATTGCTAACGTGTTTGGGCTACCTTAATTAAGGCATATCGCATGGATGTAAGCGTAAATGGGTGACAGTGCGCCGCATAAGGCGCTAAGGCTCATCGGAACGGGTTTGGTTATTTTATTGCCAGTGGTACTGGCATTGTGGTTTGCCCAACTGCGGGCGAAAGCCGAAACCATTGATCAATTACACTCATTTTCGCAGCTGGCGCTGCAAAAAACGGAAATGGTCATCCGCGAAGCGGATCAGGCCCGGGCGAAAGCCAGCCAGTATCGCGGGGAGCTGTGCTCAGCGGACCATCAGCGTTATTTATTGCATATCGTTCGCGGCCTGCTGTATGTGGAAGATCTGATCTACGCTAACGGCCAGCGCTTTATCTGTTCAACGTCCGTTCACCAGCAAACCGGCTGGCGGATGCCGGCGGCCAATTACACCAAAAAGCCGGATGTCGCGATTTACTATTACCGGGACACGCCGTTTTATCCCGGCTTTGCCATGAACTATATGCAGAAGGGGCCCTATGTGGTGGTGGTCAATCCCTTCTCGTTCAGCTCAGTGATCGCCAGCGATCGCGATTTAGCCTATGGCGTGTTCGATACCAAAACCAACCTCTTTTTCTCGGTTAGTAACAATGTCGAGCCCGCGGAGCTCCATGCGTTAATTCGTGAAGGCGATACCTTTTTTAATCAGAATGGCCGGGTGTATACGATAGCCCGCTCCGCTATCCGGCCGATCGCCGTCATTATGTCCACCTCGCGGGCCAGCTATTATCACAACTTTTGTGACCAGGCCAGCCTGACGCTGCCGCTGGGGATCATCTGCAGTATTTTACTGGTGCTGGTGTGGTCGCGCACCCGCCGGCAGTATCACTCGCCGCGCAATATGCTGCAGCGGGCTCTGAGCTGCCGCCAGCTGCGCCTGCACTACCAGCCGATTATCGATATTAAAAATAACCGCTGCGTCGGGGCGGAAGCGCTGCTGCGCTGGCCAGGGTTTGACGGTCCGGTGATGAACCCGGCGGAGTTTATTCCGCTGGCGGAAAATGAAGGCATGATTGCCCAGGTGACGGACTACGTGGTGGATGAGCTGTTTTACGAAATGGGAGAGTTTCTTGCCAGCCATCCGCAGCTGTACGTGGCGATCAATCTCTCTGCGTCGGACTTCCACTCGGCGCGGCTGATTTCACAGATCAGTGAGAAAGCGCGCAGCTATGCGGTCTGTATCGGGCAGATCAAAATCGAAGTAACCGAGCGGGGGTTTATCGACGTACCGAAGACCACGCCGGTGATTCAGGCGTTCCGCGAAGCGGGCTATGAAATTGCCATCGATGATTTCGGTACCGGCTATTCGAATCTGCATAATCTGCACGCCCTGAACGTCGATATCCTTAAAATCGATAAAACCTTCGTTGATACGCTGACCACCAACAACACCAGCCACCTGATTGCCGAACACATCATCGAGATGGCGCGCGGGTTACGTCTAAAGACTATCGCGGAAGGCGTGGAGACGCCTGAGCAGGTAAGCTGGCTCTACAAGCGCGGCGTGCAGTATTGCCAGGGCTGGCTGTTTGCGAAAGCGATGCCGGCGCGGGAGTTTATGCAGTGGTTAGCCAATGCGCCCGCGCCCGTGAACGTGCCTCAGCCGTCGCGTCACGCGGAGATCTGATGGCGGTAGTCGCTGGGGGTGCGGTCGAACTCCCGGCGGAAGACCCGCGAGAAGGTTTGCTGCGAGACGTAGCCCAGATCCATGGCGATATCAAAGATCGGCCGCTGGGTGGTTCGCAACGCCTCCGCCGCCAGCAGCAGACGGCGCTGACGAATATAATCCCCCAGCGTCTGATGCATCACGGTGCGGAACATCCGCTGCAGGTACCACTTCGAGTATCCTGACTTTCTGGCGACTACATCAATGTTAAGTGGTTGATCGATATGTTCATCAATCCATTCAATCAGTGTTTGAATAATATCCTGATGGGACATAAAGCGGCCTCTCTCAATTCTCGATTCGTCGTTTTGTCTGCGGGCGAGTATAATTCCTCAAGTTAACTTGAGGTAAAGCGCTTTATGGAAAAGAAATCACCCCGCATCAAAATGCTGCTGACGCCCGGGGAAGTGGCAAAACGAACCGGCGTGGCGGTCTCGGCCCTCCATTTTTATGAGAGTAAAGGGCTGATCCACAGCCAGCGGAATGCCGGCAATCAGCGGCGCTACCGGCGCGATGTCCTGCGCGCGGTGGCGATTATCAAAATTGCGCAACGTATCGGCATCCCGCTGGCCACCATCGGCGACGCGTTTGGCGTGCTGCCGGAAGGGCACAATCTCAGCGCAAAAGAGTGGAAAATGTTGTCATCACAGTGGCGCGAGGAGCTGGACCGGCGTATCCACACCCTGACGGCGCTGCGCGACCAGCTCGACGGCTGCATCGGCTGCGGCTGTTTATCGCGGCGCGACTGCCCGCTACGCAACCCGGGCGATAAACTGGGGGAAGAGGGGACCGGCGCCCGGCTGCTGGAGGAGGAGTGATAAAACTAAAGCGCCACAACTGGGCGCTTTAGTTGTTTTCCGGTCTTGGTCTTTCGCATTATCTCGTTGGTTCACGAGAGGGTTTCCCCCGACGTCGACGTCCCTCAGTATTGCGCAATCTGTTGATGGAGGTTCCGGTTTGCGTCGACACTTTAACTATGGCATCCGCCGCCGTTTTTTCCTCACTATTTTGCCGAAATTTTCCCGGCAATCCGCGCCTGTTCCTATAGTTAATTTGAACAAACCACGGGAGAGGCCCATGCTGACGGTACATCATCTTAATCAGTCACGATCGCAACGCGTACTGTGGGCGCTGGAGGAGCTACAGCTGCCTTATCAGATAGTCCGCTATCAGCGGGAAAAGTCGATGCTGGCGCCAGCGGCATTGAAGAAAATCCACCCGCTGGGTAAATCGCCAGTGCTGGAAGACAACGGCTATGTGCTGGCGGAGTCCGGAGCGATCCTTGAGTATTTGCAGGAGAGCTGGGACAGCGATGGGCTGCTGAAGCCACAGGGCGCGGATGACAAACTGCAGTACCGCTTCTGGCTGCACTATGCCGAAGGCTCGCTGATGCCGCTGCTGTTAATGAAGCTGGTGTTCGCCAGCCTCGGCAAACCCCCGGTGCCCTTTGGCGTCCGCTCGCTGGGCTCGCTGCTGGGCAAAGGTATACAGAAAGCGTGGCTCGATCCTCAGTTGGCCACCCATGCGCGGTTCATTGACGACCATCTTGCCACGCGGCCATGGTTTGCCGGCGATCGGCTGAGCATGGCCGATATCCAGATGAGCTTCCCGGTGATGGCGCTGCTGGCCCGCGGCGGCATGCATGATCTTCGCCATATTGAGGCCTGGCGACAGCGGGTGGAGCAGCGCCCGGCCTGGCAGCGGGCTATCGAGCGCGGCGGCCCCTTCACCTTACCCGGCGCCTGAAGTATCAGCGGATCCGATGACGCGGCTAAATGAAAGCAACTCACTAAAAAATTGTTAGCGGATTGCGCATGGACGATAACGTTTGCGCATCGGCTGGTTATTTTCTGTTCGTCATAAGCGAAATTTAGCGAAATACGATAAACATCGGTTGAAAAGGGTTATCTAAAGGCCGGATAATCGTTTGCCTTTCTGTTTTGCTCCCTCTTTTTTCTGCTAGCCGGGGGGAGTTGATAAGGTTGACACACCGTAGTGTATGCGCGGAGTTAAACGTTTGCTTTTTTGCGGCCCCCCTGGCGCTGCGATTCGGTACAAGGAGATCGCGTTTAACTGGCAGTGGAAGGTCCACCACGCATATCAACGAACAATAAAAATTTTCAGGGGAAGTTTTCTATGTCTACGCCTTCAGCGCGTACCGGCGGTTCATTAGACGCCTGGTTTAAAATTTCGGCGCGCGGTAGCACCGTGCGTCAGGAGATTGTTGCAGGTCTTACTACCTTTCTGGCAATGGTGTACTCCGTCATCGTGGTGCCGGGCATGCTCGGAAAAGCGGGCTTCCCGCCGGCCGCGGTGTTTGTTTCTACCTGTCTGGTGGCGGGCGTTGGCTCGCTGGCGATGGGATTATGGGCAAACCTGCCGATGGCCATCGGCTGCGCTATCTCGTTGACCGCTTTCACCGCCTTCAGCCTGGTGCTGGGGCAGCACATCAGTATTCCGGTGGCGCTCGGCGCGGTATTCCTGATGGGCGTCCTGTTTACGGTGATCTCGGCAACCGGCATCCGCAGCTGGATCTTGCGCAACCTGCCGCAGGGCGTGGCCCACGGTACCGGGATCGGGATCGGTCTGTTCCTGTTGCTGATTGCCGCCAATGGCGTTGGCCTGGTGATCAAAAACCCGCTGGACGGTCTGCCGGTGGCGTTGGGGAACTTTGACAGCTTCCCGGTGGTAATGTCGCTGATTGGCCTCGCGGTGATCATCGGTCTGGAAAAAATGAAGGTACCGGGCGGTATTCTGCTGACCATTATCGGCGTGTCGATTGTCGGCCTGATTTTCGATCCTAACGTCCATTTCTCCGGGATTTTCGCCATGCCATCCCTGAGCGATGACCAGGGCAACTCGCTGATTGGCAGTCTGGATATTGTCGGCGCGCTGAATCCGGTCGTGCTGCCCAGCGTACTGGCCCTGGTGATGACGGCGGTCTTTGACGCCACCGGCACCATCCGCGCGGTGGCCGGTCAGGCGAACCTGCTGGACAAAGACGGACAGATCATCAACGGCGGTAAAGCGCTGACCACCGACTCCCTGAGCAGCGTCTTCTCTGGCTTAGTCGGGGCGGCGCCGGCGGCGGTGTATATCGAATCGGCGGCGGGTACGGCAGCCGGCGGTAAAACCGGCCTGACCGCGGTGACGGTAGGGGTCCTGTTCCTGCTGATCCTGTTCCTCTCTCCGCTCTCTTATCTGGTGCCGGCCTACGCGACCGCGCCGGCGCTGATGTACGTCGGCCTGCTGATGCTGAGCAACGTGGCGAAGATCGATTTCAATGACTTCGTTGACGCCATGGCTGGCCTGATCACCGCGGTGTTTATCGTGCTGACCTGCAACATCGTGACCGGCATCATGATCGGTTTCGCGACCCTGGTGATCGGCCGCCTGGTCTCCGGCGAGTGGCGTAAGCTGAACCTCGGCACGGTGATTATCGCTGTGGCGCTGGTGGTGTTCTACGCCGGCGGGTGGGCGATTTAAACCCTTTGTGCTCCTCACGGGCGGCTCAGGCCGCCCGTTTTATTTTTAAGCCACATCCTGTTTCCATTTGCGTTAATCTGGGTAGCGTATGATTCAAAGGCAAGACGCCTCACAGGTATAAAAGAAAACGCAGCAAACAGGGAACACATGGAAATATTCTTTACCATCCTCATCATGACCCTTGTGGTCTCACTCTCCGGGGTAGTGACGCGCGTACTGCCCTTTCAGGTTCCACTCCCACTGATGCAAATCGCCATTGGCGCGCTTCTGGCGTGGCCGACCTTTGGTTTGCATGTTGAATTTGATCCAGAGCTGTTTCTGGTCCTGTTTATCCCGCCGCTGTTGTTCGCCGACGGCTGGAAAACGCCAACTCGCGAATTCATTGAGCACGGGCGCGAGATCCTCGGCCTGGCGCTGGCGCTGGTGGTCGTAACGGTGGTCGGTATCGGCTTTCTGATCTACTGGATTGTGCCGGGCATTCCGCTGATCCCGGCGTTCGCGCTGGCGGCCGTGCTGTCGCCGACCGATGCCGTGGCGCTCTCGGGTATCGTCGGGGAAGGGCGGATACCGAAAAAAATCATGGGCATTTTGCAGGGGGAGGCGCTGATGAACGACGCCTCCGGCCTGGTCTCGCTCAAGTTTGCCGTCGCGGTGGCGATGGGCACCATGGTCTTTACCGTCGGCGGCGCCACCGTCGAGTTTCTGAAAGTGGCGATTGGCGGCGTGCTGGCCGGGTTTGTGGTGAGCTGGTCGTATGGCCGCTCGATGCGCTTCCTCAGCCGCTGGGGCGGTGACGAGCCCGCCACGCAGATCGTCCTGCTGTTCCTGCTGCCGTTTGCCTCCTATCTGATTGCCGAACATATCGGCGTCTCCGGCATTCTGGCGGCGGTGGCGGCAGGGATGACCATCACCCGTTCCGGCGTGATGCGTACCGCGCCGCTGGCGATGCGCCTGCGCGCCAACAGCACCTGGGCGATGCTGGAGTTTGTCTTTAACGGCATGGTGTTTCTGCTGTTGGGCCTGCAGCTGCCGGATATCCTCTCCAGCTCGCTGGTGGCGGCGGAAGCCGACCCCAATGTCGAGACCTGGATGCTGTTTACCGACATCATCCTGATCTATGCCGCGCTGATGCTGGTGCGTTTTGGCTGGCTGTGGTCGATGCGTAAGCTTAGCCAGCGCTTCCTGAAGAAGAAGCCGATGGAGTTTGGCTCCTGGACCACGCGCGAGCTGCTGATCTCCTCCGTTGCCGGAGTGCGCGGGGCGATTACCCTCGCCGGTGTGCTCTCTATTCCGCTGCTGCTGCCGGACGGGAATGTCTTTCCGGCGCGCTATGAGCTGATTTTCCTCGCCGCCGGGGTGATCCTGTTCTCGTTGTTCGTTGGGGTGATTGCGCTGCCGATCCTGCTGCGCCACATTGAATCGAGCGATAATGTGCAGCAGCGGAAAGAGGAGCGTCTGGCGCGCGCGGCGACGGCGGACGTGGCGATTGTGGCGATCCAGAAGATGGAAGAGCGGCTGGCGGCGGATACCAAAGAGAATATCGATAACCAGCTGCTGACCGAAGTCAGTTCGCGGGTGATCGGTAACCTGCGCCGCCGCGCCGATGGTCGTAACGATGTGGAAACCTCGATGCTCGAAGAGAGCCTGGAGCGGCGCTTCCGCCTGGCGGCGCTGCGCTCTGAGCGCGGTGAGCTGTACCATCTGCGCGCCACCCGGCAGATCAGTAACGAGACGCTGCAGAAGCTGCTGCACGACCTCGACCTGCTGGAAGCGCTGTTGATCGAAGATCAGTGATCGTCAGACCCGGTGGCGTAGCGCCGCCGGGTGATCTCTCGTAACGCAAGTGTGCCCGCGGGCAGCTGCCGCCTTACCGGGCTGACAACCTCCGCGGTATCCACCCGATGCGCCCCAGCCTGGCGCCGCCAGGCGTTATTCCAGCCAGAACGCTTTACTGCACGCCAGCCAGGCCTCAGCGCTACGCGACATATATACGCCTTCCCGCCAAATCATCCCCAGCTCCCAGCGCAGCTCGCTTTGCAATGGGATCCAGCAAAAATTCTGCGGGTCGAGACGCTGGCAAATCGGCTCCGGCAGGATCGCCACGCCAATGCCGGCCTGCACCATGGCGGCGAGAAAATCCCACTGGCCGCTGCGCACAGCGATCCGCGGCTTCACGTCGTGCTCGCTAAACAGGCGCATCAGCTGCTGGCTGAGGGCAAATTCCTCGTTGTAGATAACCAGCGGATGCGCCGCCAGCTCCGCCGGCGAGAGCGACGTTTTGCCTTCCCACGCCGCGGTCCTAGGCGTCAGGACGCACAGTGGGTGGTTGAACAACGGCAGGGTGGTGAGGCTGCTGCCCTCTTCGATCGGCAGGGCGGTCATCGCCATATCAAGTTCGCCATTGCTGACCGCCTGCTGAACCGTCAGGCCGCCAAACTCGGCGATTTTCAGCTCGACGCCCGGGTAGCGCTGGCGGAAACGGCTGATCGGCTCCGCCATCAGCATCCCGACCATCGGCGGAATGCCAAGACGCAGCACCCCCTTATGCAGGTGATTGATATCGCTCAGCTCTGACTCCAGCTGGCTGAACTCGCCGAGGATCGCCTGGCCGCGTTCAAAAACCACGCGCCCGGTATCGGTAAGCAGCAGTTTGCGGCCGTCGCGGATCAACAGCGTGCAGTTCAGTTCATCTTCGAGATTTTTGAGCATCTTGCTGATGGTGGGCTGTGTGACAAACAGCTTTTCCGCCGCGCGAGTAAAACTCTGCTGACGAACCACTTCAACGAAATAGCGCAGCGTTCGGATATCCATAATTATTCCCTGAGACTATACCTGCGATGATTTTAATTCATTTCTGTCCGCGTCGGCGGCTCTCTATACTGCATGCCTGACTTCTTTTTTTCAGGACTATCGCTCATGGCCTTCGCGCCAGCTCGCGTTGCCCCTGCTGTGGCGCAGCGACTTCAGATCCCGATACAGGTGCTGCTCTACGTCGGGTTATTCATCTTCGCACAATATCTAGTGAACAGGTGGCAGGTACCCTTGCCGGCCAACTTAGTGGGCATGGTGATGCTCCTGTTGATGATCGTTTGCCGGGTGATCCCCCTCAACTGGGTTCGCGCCGGCGCCCGCTGGCTGTTGGCGGAGATGCTGCTGTTTTTCGTCCCGGCGGTGGTGGCGGTGGTCAATTATGCCCAGCTGTTGATGGTCGACGGATGGCGTATTTTCCTGGTCATTGCGTTAAGCACGCTGATGGTGCTCGGCGCTACGGCCTGGGTCGTTGACAAGGTTTATCGTTACGAAGTGAACAGGATAAAAAAATGAGCGATGCCACGCTAAGTATCCTGTGTCTGGTGGCGACGCTGGGCCTCTATTACGCTAACAAAAAACTGTATCGCCGTTTTCATAAACTGCCGTTGATGCCGCTGGTATTTACGCCGATCCTGCTGGTGCTGATCCTGGTGGCAGGCCATATCTCTTATCAGAGCTATATGGGAGAGACCCACTGGCTGCTCTGGCTGCTGGGCCCGGCGACCATCGCCTTTGCCGTCCCGGTCTATGAAAATATCGCGGTGATCAAACGCCACTGGATGTCTCTCAGCGCAGGGGTGGCAACGGCGGTGGTGGTAGCGGTGACCAGTTCCGTGTGGCTGGCGCGCGGATTGATGTTGTCTGACGAAATACAGCGTAGCCTGGCGGTGCGTTCGGTGACCACGCCTTTTGCCCTGGCGGCGGCGAAACCGCTTGGCGGTCAACCCGATCTGGTTGCGCTGTTTGTGGTGATCACCGGCGTCTTTGGTATGGCGGTGGGGGACATGCTGTTTTTACGGCTTGCTATCCGGGAAGGGATGGCGAAAGGGGCCGGGTTCGGGGCGGCCTCCCACGGTGCCGGAACCGCGCGCTCCTATGAGCTGGGCCAGCAGGAGGGCGTAGTGGCCAGCCTGGTGATGATGCTCTCAGGTGTGGTCGTCGTGCTGGCTGCGCCGGTCGTGCGCTGGCTGCTGTTTTAACATGGTCCCGTAACCGGATATTATGAAATATTGAGGGGGAGAATAGTTATGGACTATTTTCCCCTGTTTTTGTTTATACCCGTTATTACTCATCATAAAAGATTAAGTCGATTCTTATGTTTTTCCTGAATTTGTAACTAAATATTTCGCTGATGTCGATTATTTAATTGTAATCTAAATAATATTCAGAGGTTTTATTATTTTCACGAATTATATTACTGGTTATCTAATTGATTTTTAAGTGTTCTTATGTTGCGCTGCTAATGTTTTAATACACTTTATTTAAAAAGTGGTATATCCATTGATAATTGAAACTTTACCTTTTGTTCGTTATTCTCTTTACGCGAGCTTGTATTATTGAATGGATTCAAAACGGGTCGTTTATTTCTGCATAATAGTGACTGTCATCAAGCCGATAGCATGTAAATGCCTGCATGACGCCGCGCTGATTGAATTTCATTCTCTAATATCGCTGCATACAGCAATTGACGGACTGATTGTCGTTTATAATGGATATGGGAATAAATATGAAGATGAGTAAAAAATTTCTGGCGGGTGCCCTGATTTTCTCTGCCTGCAGCGCGCTGTCTACCGTTGCCCAGGCTGATAACACCATTACCTTTAATGGCGTTGTTTCAGATACCACCTGTACGGCGACCATCGATGGCGGTGTGACTGCCATTGATATGGGCACCACCTCGGTGGCGGACCTGAAAGCGTATACCTACGGTGCAGCTAAGAACTTCTCCTTTAGCTTAGCGGATTGCCCGACGCTGGAAGAGGGGGGAAATAACTCCGCCCGCGTGACTTTCGGCGGGGTTTCCGATACCGCGAATAGCGATTACTTTAAAAACCAGGCAACGGAAGACGCAGCAACGGGCGTCGCTGTGGCGCTGTATGACGAAGCCGGTAGCCTGATGAAAAATAACGAAGAAGGTTCAGATGTCGATATCTCTTCGGGTGCCGCAACGATTCCGTTCACCGTTAAGATGGTGAAATCGGGCGCTGGTGAACCGACAAAGGGTGCCGTTCAGACAACGGTAACTTATAACGTGACCTATCATTAATTCTGCATTTTATTGAAAGGAGAAAGGGGGATCGTCTGTTATTCCCCTTATTTAAGCGTATGAGATATCCTTTTTTTGTGGTTGGTTTAGTGCTGTCGTCCTCTATCGCGCAAGCCAGCGTGGTAGTTGGCGGTACGCGCCTTGTCTTTGATGGGACGAAGAATAACGCCGTCATTAACGTTGAGAATAAAGATCCGAGCAGCAATATCGTACAGTCCTGGCTCTCTGTGGCTGATGCTCGCTCACCAGCAAAAGATGCATTTATTATTACACCGCCGCTATTTCGTCTTAAAGCCGGAGAGAAAGGATTTGTGCGCGTTGTGCGTTCAGGAAAGACGCTACCAGACGACCGCGAGTCCATATTTTGGCTTAATATTAAAGGGATCCCGGCAACAGAATATACTCCTGATAAAAATGTCGTGCAGTTTGCTATCAACTCGAAAATAAAATTAATTTACCGGCCTGCCGCATTAAAAGGTAATACACCAGAAAGCTATGCCGACAAATTACAATGGGGTAAAGAAGGGGCGGCGGTAACGGTAAAAAATAGTTCGCCATTGTATATGAATTTCTCACAGATCAGTCTTAACGGTAAAAATATTTCTGGTGCATGGTTTGCAGCCCCGTTTTCTACTTTAAAAATACCCGTCAGGAATAACCTGTCCGCGGCAGGAAAAAAAGAAATCACATGGAGCGTGATTAATGATTATGGTATGTCAGGGAAGAAATATACCGCTCTTATTCAGTAGCATTGAGCCGCTATGTTCAACTAAAAGTCTCTGCGTCGCTATTGTTCTGTGCCTGAGTACCCTACCTACTTGCGCCGAGGCCGATGAATATTTCAACCCGAATCTACTCGAAGTTACGGATAATAGTGCGACTTCGGTTGATCTGTCCTATTTTTCGCAAGACGGCGTACCGCCGGGCACCTATCACCTGGATGTTTACGTCAATGATAAGTATGTCGGTTCTGAATCACTCCTGTTCCAGGTAAATAACCCTGACGCTGGTGCAAACGCAACGGCGACTCCCTGTCTTTCTTCGGAGTTTCTTCATTCGTGGCTCATCAATACCGCCGCCTATCCGAAGCTGTTCGAGGCAGGAGAAACCTGTGCTCAACTGTCGGCGATCCCGGGCGTAACGTTTACGGTTTCGCTTGCCCAACAGCGGATAGATTTTACCGTCCCGCAGGCCGCGATGCTGAATCGCCCCAGAGACTATGTGCCGGAGAGCCAGTGGCAGCAGGGGATTAACGCCGGTATTCTCAACTACAGCATTTCCGGGCAGCGCAATACCCCGCGGCATAACGGCGCAACTATCGACAGTCAGTTTATCAGCCTGCAGCCTGGCGTGAATCTGGGGCCGTGGCGCCTGCGCAATTACAGCACCTATAGCCACAGCGACAACACCAGTCGCTGGGAGTCGGTATACTCCTATATCACCCGCGATATCCAAACCCTGCGCAGTCAACTGGTGGTGGGCAACACCTATACGTCGTCCGGCATCTTCGACAGCATGAGCTTTACCGGCCTACAGCTCAGCTCAGATAAAGAGATGTTGCCGGATAGCCTTCACGGGTTTGCGCCGACGATCAAGGGTATTGCGCGTACCACCGCTGAGGTCTCGATCTATCAGAATGGCTATAGCATTTATAAAACCACCGTTGCCCCCGGCGCTTTTGAAATAAAAGATCTTTACGCCACCGGCAGCGCCGGCGATCTGTACGTCAGCATTAAAGAGTCCGACGGCAGCGAGCAAAACTTTGTGGTGCCATTCGCCTCGTTGGCGATCCTGCAGCGCGAGGGCCAACTGGACTATGCGCTGAGCAGCGGCAGAACGCGCTCAGGTAGCTCCGACGATAAAGAATATAACTTTATTCAGTCCTCTCTGGTTTATGGCGTGACCAGCAACGTTACTCTTTATAGCGGTTTTCAGCAGGCGGAAGATAAGTACACCAATTTGCTGTTAGGCGCTGGTTTTAATCTTGGGACTATCGGCGCCCTCTCATTTGATGGTTCTCAGTCATGGGCTGATGTTAACGCCAACGCCGCGGCCACATCGACCAGTCAAGAACAGGGGCAATCTTATCGCGTCCGCTTTAGCAAAAGTTTTCTCCAGACCGGCACCAACTTTTCCGTGGCCGGTTATCGCTATTCCACCGCGGGATACTATTCGTTTCAGGATTTTGTCGATAACGCTTCCACTCAGTATGACTGCTGTACCAGCAAGGGCAGAACGAAAGGCCGTTTTGACGCTTCGGTGTCACAGACGCTGTTTGGCTATGGCTCACTTTCGCTGTCGCTGATCAATGAAACCTACTGGGACAACTCGCGCATGGCGTCGGTCGGGGTGGGCTATAGCGGAGCAATCGGCAAAGCCTCCTACTTTATTAACTATTCCTATAACCGCAACGTGCAGAACACCGATGACAGCGGTGATAACCGGCCGACCAGTGATACGGTCGTCTCCCTGACGTTAAGCATTCCGCTGGGGGACTCACTCTCCGCGAATTACACCTTGAACCATGCCCGCCATAACGACACCACGCACAGCGTGGGACTCAACGGCTCGGCGTTCGAGGATCGCTCCCTGAACTGGAGCGTGCTTGAAGGGTACAACACCCAGGATAAGAGCACTTCCGGCAACCTCAGCGTCAACTACCAGGGAGCAAAAGGCGACGCGGCGGGCGGCTATGGCTACGACCGCTACAGCAATCACTACAGCTATTCGCTGCGCGGCGGCATGGTTGCCCATTCCGGCGGACTCACGCTGTCACGCTTTCTGGGGGAGAGTTCGGCGCTGGTCGAGACCCCCGGCCTCAGCGATGTGACGGTGCGCGGCCAGACAAACGTGACGACGGATGCCGCCGGATATGCCGTGGTGCCCTACGTCCGTCCGTACCATCGTAATAGCCTGGCGCTGGATGAACAGGAAATTCCCGGCGCTGAAGTGGATAACGTTGCCAGAACGGTAGTTCCGACGCGCAACGCGATCGTCAAAGTGCAGTATGACACGCGAATTGGCTATAAGGCGATGCTCACGCTGCGCACCCGCAGCGGGGTGGTGCCCTTCGGCGCGCTGGTGACCCTCGATAACGCGCGGCCTAATACCAGCGTCTCGCGCAGCAATATCGTCGGCGATGAGGGGCAGGTTTACCTGACGGGGTTGCAGAAAAAAGGTCAGCTGTTAGCGCGCTGGGGGGAAAAAAGCAATGAGCAGTGCACCGCTCATTATGATTTTTCCAGCACCACGCTGAGCGACAATATTCTGTTTTATCAGGCCATTTGCCGATAATGGCCGCACGTGCGCAACAGGAAAAGAAGGGCTGATATGAGGATTAAAGACTGCGGAACAGGGGGCTGCGTACTGGCTAGCCTTTTGCTGCTCTCCGCTTCCGGGTTGGCTTACGAGAGCAGCAGCACGGTCAATTTTAAGGTTACGGGCACGATCGAAGCGCCCTCCTGTGAGGTGGCCGTGGATCCGTCGAATCGTATTGATTTAGGCACCGTTCCCTATCAGACGTTCTCCGGAAAAGCGGGATCGAGCAGCGCCAGCGTGCCGGTTAAGCTGCTCTTTTCCCACTGTTCGGCCTATGCGTCGGCGGTGACGATCGCATTCGATGGGGCCCGTTTCGATGAAGCCCACGCTTCGATCTATAAAAGCTATAGGACAGGCAATAACGGGGCCAGCGGCATTGGTTTGCAACTGCTCAGCATGGCCGACCAGCAGCCTCTGGGCCCCGGAGACCAGTATCTCTACACCTTTGATAGCGAAACGGACATCCACACGTTCAACATGGTGGCACGGATGTACTCACCCTATGGCCAGGTGAGTCCCGGTATTGTCGGTTTTACCGCCACGTTTGAAGTGACCTATAAATAATGATTTCGACAGGGAGTGTTATGAAAAAGCTAATTTTATTTTTCATTGTCGTGCTGGTCCCCTCCTACAGCTGGGCGGTATGCGGGGGGAAAAATTACGGCGATATTTCGATGACTAAGCTGCCTGAAAAAATACTGATCAATGCCGGAAATTATACCGCGGGTACGGTGCTGTATGATTCCGGGAAATTGAATCACGCGCAAACGTATATGCTCAATTGCGAGGGGAAAATTTACGCGGTGTTTGCCTGGTCTTCGGGCAATGCCGGGGCGTTGGTCGGCGATAACATCTATACCACCTCGGTGCAGGGGGTCGGGATACGCGTTAAAATGTGGCTTAATATCAGTGGTGAATATGATAACGATACAAATGATTTCGCCCCCGACTCGCAGGTGCATTATATCGGGGATGCCAACTTTGCACTCGGTGAGCCTCGGGGCTTTTTAGATTACTACGCTTCCACCCATTACACCCCGGCGTATCAACTGCAGCTGGTGGCGACTGGCGGCCCGATTGCCAGCAATAGTACATTATCATTTAACGATCCGGTGGCGACGGTATCGGCAAAGGACAGTAATAGCACGGTAGCGATTTCCCAACTGCATATCAGCGGAACCACCAGCATCCAGATGATCCCGATGGGGTGCGTTGTCAGTAGCATCAATCTCAGTTTTGCCATGGGCAGCATCAATACCGGCGAGTTTAATAGCGCGACGAAGGTAGGATCAGCGCGGCAGTCCATGAACCTCTATTGCGAGCCGGGAACCAATGTTTCGATGCGGGTGGTGGCGGCGGAAGCGAGTGGTGATAATCCTGATAACACCGTAATGGCCTTAACGGCAGAAGAGAATGTTGCCACCGGGGTGGGGGTTCAGTTGAATCTGGATGGCGAAGCGCTGCCATTGAATACCGACATCAGCCTCTATACCTCGAGCCGTACGACGGTAACGAACGACGGCGCAGATGCCAGCTATAGCTATTTCACCCATCCCGACAGCCCTGGCGGGGCAGCCGCTCAGCAGTCGCTCGCTTTTTCCACAAACTATTATAAGACGGGAAGTATAGTGACAGCAGGTTCAGCAAATGCAGCAGGGGTGATCACCTTCACCTACAACTGACGGGGGCAGAATAAGCCCCTTCCCCGGCAGGTGCCGGAGAAGGGAAGGCGGCGGTTAATGCGCCTGGCCGCGTTCGATACCGATCCCGGTTTGTGAACGAATGAACTGGGCGCGGAACTGCTCACGCTCGCGCATTCCTTCCGGTGAGTTATCGGTCGCGGAGAAAAGCCAGATACCGATGAACGCGATAGCGATGGAGAACAGCGCCGGATATTCATACGGGAACAGCGCTTTCTCATGACCGAGGATCTGCACCCAAATGGTCGGGCCGAGGATCATCAGAATCACCGCCGTCAGCAGACCCAGCCAGCCGCCGATCATCGCCCCGCGGGTGGTCAGCTTCGACCAGTACATCGACAGCAGGATAATCGGGAAATTACAGCTGGCGGCAATAGAGAACGCCAGGCCGACCATGAAAGCGATATTCTGATTTTCGAACAGGATGCCCAGCAGAATGGCCACCACGCCGAGGATCAGCACCGTAATTTTGGAGACCTTCAGCTCCTGACGCTCGGTCGCCCCTTTACGGAAGACGTTGGCGTACAGGTCGTGCGACACCGCTGAGGCGCCCGCCAGCGTCAAGCCAGCGACCACCGCCAGAATGGTGGCGAAGGCGACCGCGGAGATAAAGCCGAGGAACAGGTTGCCGCCCACCGCATCCGCCAGATGCACCGCCGCCATATTATTGCCGCCGATAAGCTGCCCGGCTGCGTCTTTGAACACTGGGTTCGCGCCGACCAGCATGATGGCGCCGAAGCCGATGATAAAGGTCAGAATATAGAAGTAGCCCATAAAGCCGGTGGCGTAGAACACGCTTTTACGCGCTTCTTTGGCGTCGCTCACGGTGAAGAAACGCATCAGGATATGCGGCAGGCCGGCGGTACCAAACATCAGACCGAGGCCAAGGGAGAGCGCGGATATCGGATCTTTCACCAGCCCACCGGGGCTCATAATCGCCGCGCCTTTCGGGTGGACGGCCATCGCTTCGGTAAACAGATTATTGAAGCTGAAGCCGACGTGCTTCATCACCATAAAGGCCATAAAGCTGGCGCCGAACAGCAGCAGAACCGCTTTGATAATCTGCACCCAGGTGGTCGCCAGCATGCCGCCGAACAGGACATAGAGCACCATCAGGACGCCCACCAGCACCACCGCAACGTGATAGTTAAGGCCGAACAGCAGCTGGATCAGCTTGCCGGCGCCGACCATTTGGGCGATCAGATAGAGGGCCACCACCACCAGCGAGCCGCAGGCGGAGAGGGTGCGGATCGGTCCCTGTTTGAGACGATAGGACGCCACGTCGGCAAAGGTGTAGCGGCCAAGGTTGCGCAGACGTTCGGCAATCAGAAACAGGATAATCGGCCAGCCGACAAGGAAGCCCAGCGAGTAGATCAGACCGTCGTAACCGGAGGTATACACCAGCGCAGAGATACCAAGGAACGACGCTGCCGACATAAAGTCGCCGGCAATCGCCAGCCCGTTCTGGAAACCGGTGATATTGCCGCCGGCGGTGTAGTAATCGCTGCGCGAACGCACCCGTTTTGACGCCCAGTAAGTGATGTACAGGGTCAGGGCGACGAAAATCAGGAACATGACAATCGCCTGCCAGTTGGTCGGCTGGCGCTGTACCGCGCCGGTAATGGCGTCTGCGGCCTGAACGCCGAGGGGCAGCAGCGTGGCGGCGAGCGCCGTCAGGACTCTCTTGATCATGCTTTTACCTCGTTGAGAACGCTCTTGGTCAAACGGTCGAATTCACCGTTGGCCCGCCAGACATAAATACCGGTGAGAACAAACGAAATGACGATCACACCGATGCCCAGCGGGATCCCGCGGGTGACGCTGGTCCCGGCGTGCAGCGGCGTGCCGAGCCAGCCTGGCGCGAAGGCGATAAGCAGAATAAAGCCCACATAGATCACTAACATAATCACTGACAGAATGGCGGCAAACCGTTGCCGTGATGCCACCAGCTCCCTGAAATGCGCACTATTTTCTATCCGCTGACAAAGTTGTTCATTCATCTTAGCGTCTCCAGAGGTCTCCCTTTCGTCATCCACGCAGCGGACGCTGGCGACAGCAACCCCTCCGGCGTTAAAGGCCGGGATACGGTTCGCTGACGGCGTTCCTGCGAGTGAAATCCTGGGGGAGGGACTTATTTTTATCCTCTCCCCGGTGGGGGAGAGGGTGTAGGGAATCGGTCCTTACTTAAGAAGGCATGGTAATGGCCTGCTTCTCTTCGAGCAGTTTTTCCACTACGCCAGGATCGGCGAGAGTCGAGGTATCGCCGAGGTTGCTGGTGTCGCCCGCGGCGATCTTGCGCAGAATGCGGCGCATGATTTTGCCCGAGCGGGTTTTTGGCAACGAATCGGTCCAGTGCAGAACATCCGGCGTCGCCAGCGGGCCAATCTCTTTACGCACCCAGTTACGCACTTCCGCATACAGCTCCGGCGTCGGTTCTTCACCGTGATTGAGCGTCACGTAGGCGTAGATAGCCTGGCCCTTGATGTTGTGCGGAATACCGACCACTGCCGCTTCGGCGATTTTCGGGTGCGACACCAGCGCCGATTCGATCTCGGCAGTACCCAGACGGTGGCCGGAGACGTTCAGAACGTCATCCACGCGGCCGGTGATCCAGTAATAGCCATCTTCATCTCGGCGCGCGCCGTCGCCGCTAAAGTACATATTTTTGAAGGTGGAGAAGTAGGTTTGCTCAAAGCGCTCATGATCCCCGAACAGGGTTCGCGCCTGGCCGGGCCAGGAGTCGGCGATAGCAAGATTGCCCTCGGTGGCGCCATCCAGCGGCAGGCCTTCGTTATCCACCAGCACCGGCTGAACGCCGAAGAACGGGCGGGTAGCGGAGCCAGCCTTCAGCTCAATCGCCCCCGGCAGCGGGGTGATCATAAAGCCGCCGGTTTCGGTCTGCCACCAGGTGTCCATCACCGGGCACTTCTCGTTACCGATCTTCTTCCAGTACCACTCCCAGGCTTCCGGGTTAATGGGTTCGCCGACCGAGCCGAGAATGCGCAGTGAGGAGCGGTCCGTGCCTTCGATAGCCTTGTCGCCTTCCGCCATCAGGGCACGAATCGCCGTCGGAGCGGTATACAGAATGCTGACCTTATGCTTATCGACGACCTGGCACATACGCGCCGGGGTTGGCCAGTTCGGCACCCCTTCGAACATCAGAGTGGTGGCGCCGCAGGCCAGCGGGCCGTACAGCAGATAGCTGTGGCCGGTGACCCAGCCGACATCGGCGGTGCACCAGTAAATATCGCCCGGGTGGTAATCGAAAACGTATTTAAAGGTGGTGGCCGCGTAGACCAGATAGCCGCCGGTGGTGTGCAACACCCCTTTCGGTTTACCGGTGGAGCCAGAGGTATAGAGGATGAACAGCGGATCTTCGGCGTTCATCTCGACGGGGCGGTGTTCGGCGCTGGCGTTCGCCATCAGATCGCTCCACCACAGATCGCGGCCTTCCTGCCAGTCGATTTTACCGCCGGTACGTTTCAGGACCACGACGTGTTCAATGCTGTTGACGTTCGGGTTTTTCAGCGCGTCATCGACGTTTTTCTTCAGCGGGATGGCGCGACCGGCGCGCAGCCCTTCATCCGCGGTGATCACCAGGCGCGAGCTGGAGTCGATAATACGTCCGGCCACCGCCTCCGGCGAGAAGCCACCGAAAATCACCGAGTGGATGGCGCCGATGCGGGCGCAGGCCAGCATCGCCACCGCGGCTTCCGGCACCATCGGCATATAGATGGCGACCACGTCGCCTTTTTTAATCCCGAGGCCGAGCAGCACATTGGCGAAGCGGCAGACGTCCGCATGCAGTTCACGGTAGGTGATGTGCTTGCTCTGGCTGGCGTCGTCGCCTTCCCAGATGATGGCGGTTTGATCGCCGCGCTCGGCGAGATGGCGGTCGAGGCAGTTGGCGGCGAGGTTCAGGGTGCCGTCTTCATACCATTTGATGGAAATGTTACCCGGCGCAAAGGAGGTATTCTTCACGCGGGTGTAGGGGCGCATCCAGTCAAGGATTTTGCCCTGCTCGCCCCAGAATGTATCAGGGTCGGTTATGGATTGTTGATACTGCGCCTTGTACTGATCCGGGTTAATCAGGCAACGTTCCGCAATGTTAGCGGGAATAGGGTGTTTGTGTATTTGGCTCATGGCTTTTTTTCTCCTTTGAACTTGTTAAATATATGTCAAACAAACGTTAAGAGTAGGGGTTTTGACAGCTTTGTTTGTTAATTGGGGGGCAGATCACGCAATGATTCAACTGAGTGAAATTTCGTCAAATGAAACTTTGAAGTGAAATAATTGCGTAAATGAATTTATAGAAACCGAAGATGTGAAATATTTTTTATTACAAATACTTATGCATTATAACTGGGGAAAATCCGTGACTTTATGCAGAAAACCAGAAGAAAGCCCTATTCTTAAAGGCTTGCGCAGCATGCCGTGCAAATGATACTGATATTGCGCGTTAAATAACCCCACAAAGCAACGCAACACAATTCATACCCCCTGCAGTGGGTACCATGACGAAAAGGAATGGTGCCTTTCATTGAGGAAGTCTGTAGTGAAGAAAACAAAAAAAGTCAGTCTGGCCTGGCAAATTTTGCTAGCCCTGGTGCTGGGTATCCTTTTGGGCAGTTATCTGCATTACCACGCCGAAAGTCGCGATTGGTTGATTAGCAATTTGCTGACGCCGGCGGGCGATATCTTTATCCATCTGATTAAAATGATCGTAGTCCCGATTGTTATTTCGACCCTGGTGGTCGGGATTGCCGGCGTGGGCGATGCCAAACAGTTAGGCCGGATCGGCGCCAAAACCATTATCTATTTCGAAGTGATCACCACGGTGGCGATCGTGCTGGGTATCACCCTGGCCAACGTCTTCCAGCCGGGAACGGGCATTGATATGTCGCAGTTGGCGGCGGTTGATATTTCGAAATACCAGAACACCACCGCTGAGGTGCAGAGCCATGCGCATGGCCTGATGGGCACCATCCTGTCGCTGGTGCCGACCAACATCGTGGCGTCGATGGCGAAAGGCGATATGCTGCCGATTATTTTCTTCTCGGTGCTGTTTGGTCTGGGGCTCTCCTCGCTGCCGGCGACGCACCGTGAGCCGCTGGTGACGGTCTTCCGCTCCATCTCCGAAACCATGTTCAAAGTCACCCATATGGTGATGCGCTATGCGCCGATCGGGGTGTTCGCCCTGATTTCAGTGACCGTCGCCACCT
The DNA here is from genome assembly GCF_021739525.1 of Klebsiella sp. 2019SCSN059. Classification (NCBI taxonomy): domain Bacteria; kingdom Pseudomonadati; phylum Pseudomonadota; class Gammaproteobacteria; order Enterobacterales; family Enterobacteriaceae; genus Klebsiella; species Klebsiella sp. 2019SCSN059. Next base: position 31,179 of record NZ_JAKKOM010000031.1, read on the forward strand.
TTGGTTTCGCCTCGCTGTGGCCGCTGGCCAAGCTGGTGCTGCTGGTTTACTTCGCGATCCTGTTTTTCGCGCTGGTGGTGCTGGGGATTGTCGCCCGCCTGTGCGGCCTGAGCATCTGGATCCTGATCCGCATCCTGAAAGATGAGCTGATTCTGGCTTACTCCACCGCCAGCTCCGAGAGCGTGCTGCCGCGTATTATCGAGAAAATGGAAGCCTATGGCGCGCCGGCGTCGATCACCAGCTTCGTGGTGCCGACCGGCTACTCCTTTAACCTCGATGGCTCAACGCTGTATCAGAGCATCGCGGCGATCTTTATCGCCCAGCTGTACGGCATCGACCTCTCCATCTGGCAGGAGATCACCCTGGTACTGACCCTGATGGTGACCTCGAAAGGGATCGCCGGCGTGCCGGGCGTCTCTTTTGTGGTGCTGCTGGCCACCCTGGGCAGCGTCGGGATCCCGCTGGAGGGCCTCGCCTTTATCGCCGGCGTCGACCGTATCCTCGACATGGCGCGTACCGCGCTGAACGTGGTGGGCAATGCGCTGGCGGTGTTGGTTATCGCCAAGTGGGAGCATAAGTTCGACCGCAAAAAAGCGCTGGCGTATGAACGCGAAGTGCTGGGCAAGTTTGATAAAACCGCGCAATAAAACACAAAGCCCGGCGCGAGCGCCGGGCTTTTTCTTATCCTTTACTGATCCTGTCAAACTCTTCGCAGCCGGTATCAAACCCCTCCAGGCAACTGACGTTAAGCCAGTGCAGCGCCTTCTGCTTATTCGGTTCGATAAAGCCTTTCTCTCCCTGCTGGAACATCATCCCGGCCCAGTATTCGGCATAGCCGGTCCGTGAGAGCGCCGAGCTGCCTTTAAAGTAGGCGCTCGCTTTCCCATCATCTTCCGGACCGTGCACGCCGCTGGCGTAGATCAGCCCCAGCAGCATCTGGGCGTCTACCGCCGCATCGCTTTCGCTGTCCCGGGCGGCATCCTGCAGAAGCGTGATGGCGTGCGCCACGTCGGTGGGGCCAGCCTGACGGTTCACCAGCACTCGCGCGAGGACGATCTCCCCGGATTTACTGCCGGCCTCGACGGCTTTTTCCGCCAGCTGGCGGGCCTGCGGATAGTCCGCCTGCTGCGGATTGCGAATTTTTAGCTGCGCCAGCAGGGCCAGCGCGTCGCCATCGCCCTGCGCCGCTGCTTTCTGTGCCCAGAATTCGGCTTTCTGATAATCGCCGGAGCTCACCCAGGTATCCGCAAGGTAATATTGCGCGCGTCGATCGCCGGCTTCCGCCTGCTGTTGATACCGGCTACCCGGTTCGGTGGCCACCGCTGCGCCGCTGGTAATGACCAGTAAAAATAAAAAGAGGTATTTCATTTGTATTTATTATCAGCAAGGAACATAGCGCGCAGTATAAAGGGAGGCGAAAAAGAAGAAAATGACAGGGATCGGTAGGTAGAGCGGATTCGCTCTACCTACCGCAGGTACGCGGGCACGGCGCCGCTTGTATGCCGGGTGGCGGCTGCGCCAGATCCGGCCTACGCATCGCGCGAGCCGGATCAGGCCGCCGCACCTTAACCCATCGCGCTTTCGCGCAGGCGGGATTTCAGCTTGTTGTACTCGTCGATCACGTACTGTTCCGCCGCGCGCTGATCGGCAATCCGCTCAACGTTGACCGCGCAGTACTTGTACTCCGGCGTTTTGGTTATCGGGCTCAGGTTCTCCGACACCAGCTCGTTACAGGCGCCAATCCACCACTGGTAGGTCATATACACCGCGCCTTTGTTCGGCCGGTCGCTGACCTGCGCGCGGGTGATGATCCGACCCTTGCGCGAATTCACCCACACCAGCGCTTCATCCTCAATGCCTAACCGTTCGGCGTCGGCGGTGTTGATCTGCGCATAGCCAGGCTCATCCGCCAGCGCCGCCAGCGCCGCGCAGTTACCGGTCATTGAACGGCACGAGTAGTGGCCGACTTCGCGCACCGTCGACAGCACCATCGGGTACTCGTCGGTGAGCTTATCGATCGGCGCGACCCAGTCGCAGGTAAAGAACTGCGCCAGCCCGTTCGGGGTATCGAACTTCTCTTTAAACAGATACGACGTCCCCTGATCGGCGTCGGACTCATCGCGGCACGGCCACATGACGTAGCCAAGCTCACCCATTTTCTCGTAGGTGGCGCCGTAGAAGTCCGGGCACAGATGCCGCAACTCGTCCCAGATCTCCTGGGTGTTGTTATAGTGCATCGGATAACCCATCCGGGTGGCGATTTCGCTGATGATCTGCCAGTCGGTTTTCAGATCCCACTTCGGCTCTACCGCTTTAAAGAAGCGCTGGAAGCCGCGGTCCGCTGCGGTGTACACGCCTTCGTGCTCGCCCCACGAGGTGGACGGCAGGATGACGTCGGCCGCGGAGGCGGTTTTGGTCATGAAAATGTCCTGGACGATAACCAGCTCCAGATCGTCGAACGCTTTGCGCACCGCCGACAGTTCGGCATCGGTCTGCAGCGGATCTTCCCCCATAATATACGCCGCCCGCACTTCGCCATGCGCCGCGCGGTGCGGCAGCTCGCTGATGCGATAGCCGGTATGTGCCGGCAGGCTGTCGACGCCCCAGGCTTTGGCGAACTTCTCGCGGTTTTCCGGGAACTTAACGTACTGATAGCCCGGATAAGTATCCGGCAGCGCCCCCATATCGCAGGCCCCCTGGACGTTGTTCTGGCCGCGCACCGGGTTGACGCCGACGCTCGGTTTGCCGAGGTTGCCGGTGAGGATCGCCAGGCTGGTCAGGGAACGCACGGTCTCCACGCCCTGGTAGAACTGGGTCACGCCCATGCCCCACAGAATGGCGGCGGATTTGGCGCTGGCGTACATCCGGGCGCAGGCGCGGATCTCCTGGGCGCTGACCCCGGTGATCTCCTCCACCGACTCCGGCGTATAGCCTTCAACGATTTTGCGATACTCCTCGAAGCCTTCGGAACGGCTGGCGACGAAGGATTTATCGTACAGATCCTCTTCAATAATCACGTGGCCAATGGCGTTGAGCAGCGCGATATTCGAGCCGTTCTTCAGCGCAATGTGCATATCGGCGATGCGCGCGGTTTCAATTTTGCGCGGGTCGCAGACGATAATTTTCGCCCCGTTGCGTTTAGCGTTAATGACGTGATTCGCCACGATAGGGTGGGAATCCGCCGGGTTGTAACCGAAGATAAACACCAGATCGGTGTTATCAATCTCCGTGATGGCATTACTCATGGCGCCATTACCGACCGACTGGTGCAGACCTGCAACCGAAGGGCCGTGTCAGACGCGAGCGCAGCAGTCGACGTTATTGGTACCAATAACGGCGCGCGCGAATTTTTGCATCACATAGTTGGTTTCATTACCGGTACCGCGGGAGGAGCCGGTGGTTTGGATCGCATCCGGGCCATATTTGGCTTTAATGGCGCTGAGGCGAGTGGCGACGTAATCCAGCGCCTCATCCCAGGAGACAGCTTCCAGCTTGCCGCCGCGTTGACGACGGATCATGGGGGTTTTCAGGCGCGGCGTCAGGATCTGGGTATCGTTAATAAAGTCCCAGCCATAATAGCCCTTCAGGCACAGGGTTCCCTGGTTGGTTTTCCCCTGCGCCGCTTCAGCCCGAACGATTTTGCCGTTATCGACCACCAGGTTGATTTTGCAACCTGATGCGCAATACGGGCAAACCGTGACGACTTTTTTCATCGGTCTTGCTCCAGTTATTCAATGGGCGCGTTTGCGCTATCGCGCCGTCACTATGCATCTTCTATGCCATATTTTCATTGTGGGTATTCCTTGATGATACGTGGCTTTTTTGGGCGAAATGCTGACGAAAAACAGCCTGTCGACAGATTTGACGTGTCGATACCCTGGAGATGTGACGGCGCTTGAAAAAATGTCACCGGGAGAGGAATTTGTCGGCGCAGCCTTGCAGAATCGATCAGACTGACACTAACTCCCCGCGGGCAGAGGCAAAGATGAAACCGGTCATTTTAGTGGTTGATGACGACATAGCGATGGGCGAGCTGCTCAGCGATGTGCTCGGCGCGCACGCGTTTGAGGTGCTGGTCTGCCAGACCGGCGGCGACGCGCTGGCGACGGTGGCGCAGCGGGCGGACATCGCGCTGGTTTTGCTGGATATGATCCTGCCGGATACCCATGGTCTGCAGGTGCTCCAGCAGCTGCAGCGCACGCGGCCTGAGCTGCCGGTGGTGATGCTCTCCGGCCTGGGCAGCGAGTCCGATGTGGTGGTGGGCCTGGAGATGGGCGCCGATGATTACATCGCCAAACCGTTCAGTTCGCGGGTGGTGGTCGCCCGGGTGAAGGCGGTGCTGCGGCGCAGCGGGGCGCTGGCCAGCGAGGCGCCGGGCGGCGTCGCCGGCCTGACGTTCAACGGCTGGCGGCTGGATACCACCCGCTGTGAGCTGTATAACCCACAGCAGCAGGCGATCCCGCTGACCCAGGGAGAATACGGTTTGCTGCTGGCGCTGGCGCAGAACGCCCGCCGGGTGCTGAACCGTGAACAGCTGCTGGCGCTAACCCATACCGAAAGCACCGAGGTGTTCGATCGCACCATCGATGTGCTGATCATGCGCCTGCGGCGCAAAATCGAATTGAACCCGCATCAGCCGACGCTGATTAAAACGCTGCGCGGCCTGGGCTATGTCTTTTCCGCCGACGTGACCCACAGCGAGAAGGCGGCGTAGGGCGGGGGCTGTCTAACCGGCCTGCCCATTGCTGGCGGTGTTAACCCCTCTCACTATTCTGCAACTGAATAAACGCCTGCAGCTCAGAGAGCGTTTTGGCGCCGTCGATCGCATTGGCGGCCTGCAGGCTGGCGCGGGCGCAGGCATGAGCCAGCTGCAGACTGTCGGTTAACGGCCAGCGTTCGTGACTGCCGTACAGCAGGCCGGCGCAGAAGGCATCACCGGCGCCGACGCTGCCGACAATCTCCTCCGGCGGCAGCCGCCATGACGGTACCCAGCGCCCGGCTTCGGTACGGGAGACGCCCCATGCCCCCTCCGGACAGTGGATCACCACTCGCTGGCGCACGCCTGCGTCAAGCAATGCGCTGGCGGCGCGGGCGATATGGGCGACGTGCGGCTCGCCGTTGGGTAGACGAATCTCCAGCCCGCTAAACTCGCTGGCTTCCAGCTCATTGATGGTCAGGTAGTCAAGATGCGCCAGCGCCGGCAGGACCAGCGGGCGGTAGCGCGGGTCGCCCTTGCGCGACACCAGATCGAGGGAAACCTCATAGCCTCGCTCGCGCATCTGCGCCAGCAACCGCGCGCTGCGGGTGCCGTACTCTTCGTCGGGGCGATCGAGACTTTCAAGCAGCAGCAGATAGCCGAGATGGAAAATTTTCAGCGGCGCATCCAGCGGCTCAAAGGCCGGAAGGTCAAGCAGGCGGTTGGCGCCGGGAGAGTGAAAGAAGGTGCGCTGGCCTTCGGCGTCGGTCATCACCTGAGTCATCGAGGTGGGGGCGGAGCTGGTGCGCTGCACAAGCTGGCGATTGATATGGTACTGATCGAGCATGGCGGTAATGTAGTCGCCATCGTTATCCTCGCCAATCAGGCCGACCGCCTGCAGCGGCAGTCCGGCGTGCATTTTGGCCAGGGTCAGCAGGACATTCAGCGGCGCGCCGCCGGTGGCGCGTTCGCTGTGAATAATTTCCACCAGCCAGCCGCGCTCCGGCCACTGTCTGATCTGGTGGACATGATCGACCAGCATGTTGCCTGCGGCAATAATCCCTTTACGTTCCATGATCGCTACTCCGCGCCGTCATACTCGTTAAGCGTAGCGCACAATCGGCGGAACGATTGTGCGCCCGGTTGCGCTTATTTCACGGTCCAGCCTTTGTAGGAACTGACGTTGTTTTTGTCGATCATGGTCACCGGGATCAGCACCGGCGCGGTTGGGGCCGGTTTGCCCTGCAGGATGTTGTAGCCAATTTCCACCGCCTTCGCCGCCATCACCTGCGGATCCTGCGCCGGCGTCGCGACGAACAGCGAGTTCTTACGCTTCAGCGCCTCTTCGCCGTCCGGGCTGCCGTCGACGCCGACGATGAAGAACTCGCTGCGCTGCGCCTGTTTCGCCGCCAGATCGGCGCCAATCGCCGTCGGATCGTTGATCGCGAACACGCCGTCAATCTTCGGATTGGCCGCCAGCAGGGAGGTCATCACCTCCAGTCCGCCTTCCCGGCTGCCTTTCGCGTTCTGGTTGGAGGACAAAATTTTAATATCCGGGTGTTTTTTGAACTCCGTTTCGCAGCCTTCGACGCGGTTTTGTACGGCGGAGACAGGCGGCCCGTTGATGATCACCACGTTGCCTTTGTTGTTCAGACGGTCGCTAATGTATTTACAGGCCAGCTCGCCCGCCTGGGTGTTATCGGAGGTGATGGTGGCGTCGGCCCCTTCGGCGGCAACGTCAACCGCCACCACCACGATCCCGGCCTCTTTGGCCCGCTTCACCGCCGGGCCAATGCCTTTCGAATCGGCGGCGTTGAGGATAATCATATCGACCCTGGCGGCGATAAAGTTGTCGATCTGCGCCACCTGCTGGCCCAGGTCGTAGCCGCTGGAGACCAGCGTCACTTTGACGTTATCCCCCGCCAGCTTGCGGGCTTCCAGCTCCGCGCCCTTGGTGATCTGCACAAAAAACGGGTTGGCAAGGTCGCCCACCGTCACGCCTATCGCTTTCAGCTCTTTGGCCGACGCAAAGGGGGAGGCGGCCAGCAGCGCGCCAGCACACAGCGCGGTGACTATCGGTTTTAAACGCATTCGCTTTTCCTCGCAGGTAAGATGGTGTTGTTATGCACTTTGATGGTGTCGGGTACGGTATTTGTCGATCAGCACCGCAATGATGATCACCGCCCCTTTGATCACCAGTTGCCAGAAGTAGGAGACCCCCATCAGGGTCATACCGTTATTGAGGGTGGCGATAATCAGCGCCCCCACCAGCGTACCGGTGATGGTGCCGATGCCGCCGACGAAGCTGGTGCCGCCGAGAATGACCGCGGCGATGGCGTCCAGCTCGTAGCCGACCCCGAGGTTGCCGTTGGCGCTGTACAGCCGGGAGGCGCTCATCACCCCGCCAAGGCCGGAGAGCAGGCCGCTCATGCCATAGACAAACAGCAGCACCAGCCAGACTTTGATGCCGGTCAGCCGCGCCGCCTGCATGTTGCCGCCCACCGCGTAGATATGCACCCCAAGGGTGGTTCGGCGCAGGATAAACCAGCACACCGCGATAACCGCCAGGGCGATGACCACCAGCCACGGCACCGGGCCGAGGTAGTCATTGCCGATCCACTCGAAGCTGATATCGGAGTTGATTACCGTGGTGCCGTCGGCCAGCAGATAGGCGGCGCCGCGCAGCGCCGTGTAGGTACCGAGGGTGACGATAAACGGCGGTAGCCCGGCGAAGGCCACCAGCGCGCCGTTGAACAGCCCAAGCAGCAGGCCGAGCATCAGCGCCGCCGGAATCGACAGCAACGCCAACTCCGGGATCAGCGAGACCACCATTGCCGCCACCGCGGTGGTGCCGAGAATGGAGCCGACGGAGAGGTCAATGCCGCCGGTGAGGATGATAAAGGTCATTCCCGCCGCCAGCACAATGTTGATCGAGGCCTGGCGGGTGATATTCAGCAGATTGCTTTCCGTGAAGAAGTTGGGGGCGATAAAGCCGAAAACGGCGACGATCAGGATGAGGATCGGCAGAATGCCGACGGTCTGCATCAGGTCGCCCATCAGCATTTTTTTCGCCGAAGCGGATGTCGCGACCGGCGCGGAGGTCTCTTTCGGTATGCTCATAGTTGCCCTGCCTTAAGGTGAGAATCGTTCACGCCGGTGGCCAGCGTCATGATCTGTTCCTGGCTGATATCGCCGGACTGCAGCTCGCCGGCGATAGTCCCTTCGCGCATCACATAGACCCGGTCGCTCATGCCCACCACTTCAGGCAGTTCGCTGGAGATCATCAGAATAGCGACGCCCTGGCGCGCCATGTCGTTCATGATGCGGTAAATCTCGCTTTTCGCGCCGACGTCGACGCCGCGGGTGGGTTCATCGAGGATCAGAATGCGTGGGCCAATCGCCACCCAGCGCGAAATTAACAGCTTCTGCTGGTTGCCGCCGGACAGTCCGCCGGCGCGTACCTGGGCGTGCGGCACGCGGATGTTCAGCAGCTGGATGGCGTCATCGGAAATAGTTTGCGCCTTACGGCGATTGAGCATCCCCCAGGTCGCGTCGCGCTCCAGCGTCGCCATGGTGATGTTTTCCTGGGCCGCCAGTTCGAGAAACAGGCCCTGCTCTTTGCGATTTTCGGTCAGAAAGCCGATTCCATGGTCGATGGCTTCGCGCGGCGAGTGGATCACCACCGGCTCGCCGTCGATCTCGATCACCCCGCCGGTGGCTTTGCGCACGCCAAAGATCAGCTGCGCCAGCTCGGAGCGTCCGGCGCCGACCAGCCCGGCGAGGCCGACGATTTCGCCAGCGTGCACCACCAGGCTGCTGGGCTTAACCTTGCCGCCATCGGTCAGATCCTCGACCCGCAGGCGCGGCTGGCCGCGGGGAATATCGCGCTCTTTATTGAACAGATCGCTGAGCGGACGGCCGACCATCATGCGCACCAGCTCCGACGCATTGAGCTTGTCGCGCACCAGGCTGCCGACATACTGCCCATCGCGCAGGACGCTGACCCGGTCGGAGAGCTCATACACTTCCGCCATGCGGTGGCTGATATAGATGATCGCCATCCCCTCGTCACGCAGGCGCAGGATGAGGTCGAACAGGCGCTGGGTTTCCCGCGAGGAGAGGGCGGCGGTGGGTTCATCCATCACCAGAATGCGGCTTTGACGGTGCAGAGCGCGGGCGATCTCCACCTGCTGCTGTTCGGCGATGGTCAGGGTCATCACCCGGTCGCTGGCCTTGAACTGGGCGCCGAGACGGTCGATCACCGCCTGCGCCTGGCTGAGCATCGCTTTGCGCTGCACCAGGCCACCGCGCGCCAGCTCGCTGCCGAGGAAAATGTTTTCCGCGACGGTCAGGTTCGGCGCCAGCTGCATCTCCTGGTAGATCAACGTGATCCCGGCGGCCAGCGCGTCCTTGGGGCCGCGGATCGTTTGCGGTTTTCCGTCGATCAGGATCTCGCCGCTGGTGGCGGTATAGGCGCCGGCGAGGATCTTCATCAGCGTGCTTTTTCCGGCGCCGTTTTCCCCCATCAGGGCATGGATCTCGCCGGGCCAGACCGTCAGGTCGACGCCCTTCAGCGCGTAGAATTTGCCAAAAGCTTTGGCGATATGGCGCATTTCCAGTACCGGGGTGGCGGTCATCACGGCGCTCCTGTCTGCGAGAACAATAGCTGCAGTCCACCACCGGAAAATAAATGCAGGATGTCAGAATCCATTCATATTTGTCATAGTGATAAATAGTTAACCGCGATCACAGTTACGCGGCGTCATTTTCTGCACCGTCACGCCTATCTGCCGACCGTTCCTTCACCGGAGTTGCTATGACCGCTCGCCGACACCCGTTTTTCACCAGCGCCCGTGGCCGCCTGCTCTCCTTTAATCTGCTGATGGTGGTCGTCACCCTGCTGGTTAGCGGCGTGGCGGTGTTCGGCTTTCACCACGCCAGCCAGCTGCAGGAGCAGGTGCAGCGCCAGACCCTCAACGATATGCGCGGCAGTATGGATCTGGCGCGGGACACGGCGAATGTCGCCACGGCGGCGGTGCGCCTGTCGCAGGTGGTGGGCGCGCTGGAGTACAAAAGCGAAGCGGAACGGCTGCTGGCGACGCAGCAGGCGCTGAAGCACTCGCTGGCCCAGCTGGCGGCGGCCCCGCTGGCGCAGCAGGAGCAGGCGCTGGTGGCCAGTATTATTCGCCGCAGCAACGCGCTGCAGCAGAGCGTGGCGGAGATGCTGGAGCGCGGCCAGCGCCGCCATCTGCAGCGCAATGCGCTGCTGAGTTCGCTTTACCAGAATCAGAGCAACCTGCGCCATCTCGCCGATCTTAACGATCGCGGCGGGGAGCGGGCGATCGATCCTCGCCGGCTGGCCGAGATGGACCGGCTGATCGTCGCCGCGATCCATACCGTCACGCCGCGGTCGATCGTCCTGCAGCTCGACCAGCTGCGCGGCGACCTGCCGGCCCATAGCGCCGATCCCGCGCTGGCGTTTGTTCTCCCCGACGTCACCCGGGAGCTGGCGAAACTTGCCCCGCTGTCGGCCCAGCTGGAGGAGAGCGACCTGACGATCAGCTGGTACATGTACCACATCAAAGCGCTGGTCGCGCTGCTTAACGACGACATCAATCAGTACGTGACCCGGGTGGCGGAAGCCTCCGAACAGCGGGCGGCGCAGAGCCATCGGGAGCTGCGCTCCATCAGCATGTTTATTCTGCTTTCCGCGCTGCTGGCGCTGGCGATCACCGGCTGCGCCGGGTGGTACATCTACCGTAACCTGGGCTCTAACCTGACCGCTATCTCGCGGGCGATGTCGCGGCTGGCTCAGGGAGAGCCGAACGTCTCGGTGCCGGCCCTGCAGCGGCGCGACGAGCTGGGCGAACTGGCGCGCGCCTTTAACGTTTTCGCCCGCAATACGGCGTCGCTGGAGCACACCACCCGGCTGCTGAAAGAGAAGACCACCCAGATGGAGATCGATCGGATTAAGCGCCAGGAGCTGGAGGAGGCGCTGCTGCACAGCCAGAAGATGAAGGCCGTCGGCCAGCTGACCGGAGGCCTGGCGCATGATTTTAACAACCTGCTGGCGGTGATCATCGGCAGCCTTGAGCTGGTGGAGCCGAATGCGCAGGATGCGCCGCGCCTCACCAGGGCGCTGAAGGCGGCGGAACGCGGGGCGCTGCTGACCCAGCGGCTGCTGGCCTTTTCGCGCAAGCAGGCGCTGCATCCCCAGGCGGTGGCGATGGCGCCGCTGCTGGAGAACCTCAGCGAGCTGATGCGCCACTCCCTGCCGGCGACCTTGAGCCTGGAGATTGAGGCGCAGTCGCCGGCATGGCCGGCATGGATAGACGTCGGCCAGCTGGAAAACGCCCTGATCAATCTGGTGATGAACGCCCGCGACGCCATGGCCGGGCGCACGGGCGTCATTAAAATTCGCACCTGGAATCAGCGGGTCACTCGCAGCAGCGGCCAGCGGCAGGATATGGTGGCCCTGGAGGTGATCGATCACGGCAGCGGCATGTCGCAGGCGGTGAAAGCCCGGGTGTTTGAACCCTTCTTCACCACCAAAGCCACCGGCAGCGGCAGCGGCCTGGGGCTGTCGATGGTGTATGGCTTTGTGCGCCAGTCGGGCGGCCGGGTGGCGCTGGAAAGCGCGCCGGGGCAGGGGACGACGGTGCGGCTGCAGCTGCCCCGGGCGATGACCGAGGTCGGGAAGGCGGTGGCGCCGGTGGAAGACGAACCCATCCCAGCGGGAGAGCGGCTGGCGCTGGTGCTGGAGGATGAAGAGGATGTTCGCCAGACGCTGTGCGAACAGCTGCATCAGCTGGGCTGGCTGACGCTGGAAACCACCAGCGGGGAAGAGGCGCTGCAGCTGCTGGAGGCCTCGCCGGATATCGCCCTGTTGATCAGCGATTTGATGCTGCCCGGCGCGCTGAGCGGCGCCGATGTGATTCATACCGCCCGACGCCGCTTTCCGGCGCTGCCGGTACTGCTGATCAGCGGTCAGGATTTGCGCCCGGCGCAGAACCCGGCCCTGCCGGAGGTGGAGTGGCTGCGTAAGCCCTTTACCCGCGCCCAGCTGGCGCAGGCGCTAAGCGCGGCGTACGCGAGGATTTGAGATTCCTCCGCTACCCGGGCGGCATGCCGTTGATTAAGGTAGCGGCAGGACTCTGATGAGATTGGCCCCGATGAAACGTTACGCAACCGCACTGCTCTTTTGCACTCTGTCGCTGACCAGCCTGGCCGCTCGCGCCGATATTATCGATGACGCGATCGGCAATATTCAGCAAGCCATTAACGACGCCTATAACCCGGGCAGTAGCCGTTCCAGTGACGACGACGACAGAGACAACGACGATGGCCGTTATGATGACGGGCGCTATCAAGGGAGCCGCCAGCAGAGTCGTGACAGCCAGCGTCAGTATGACGATCGGCAACGCCAGCTGGACGATCGCCGCCGTCAGCTGGATGAACGCCAGCGCCAGCTCGATCGCGATCGCCGCCAGTTAGAAAGCGATCAGCGTCGTCTGGACGATGACTATTGATCGCCCCGCTGCAGACCGACGCTTAATCCAGTACTATTTCCATCCCGTCATAGCCCGCTTCGAAACCTTCCGGTAGCGGGTTATCCATCATCCAGACGTCAAACTGATGGCTGATATGGGTGAGGATCACTCGCGGACAGCCTATCGCCTGGTTAAGGGCGCAAACGGTAGTGAAATCGTTGTGGTTACGCGGGGTCTGCGCGCGCGGCTCATGGCTGCAGTCGATGATCATCGCCTGCGGGCGATTGTTGAGTAAAAACTTCAGCGTCTTGTCCGGCAGCCCGGCGGTATCCGAGAGCCAGGCCACCCGACTGTGGGCCGACTCCAGCAGATAACCGAAGGTGAGCTTCGAATGGTTGAGCGGCAGGGGCGTCACCCGCAGGCCCTGCAGCTCAAACACCACAAACGGCGTGACGGTATGGCTGAAGTCGAGCAGGCCGGGGTGCTTGAGCAGATCGTCGCAGCCGGCGTCGTCCGGCGGGCCATAGACCGGGAGCGGCCCGCCCACGCCCCAGCGCAGCGGAAACAGCCCCTGCACATGATCCAGGTGATAGTGGGTTAGCAGCACTTGCTGAAAGCTGCCGGCGGGATGATGTTCCATCAGATCCGGCCTGCCGGCGTCCAGCAGCGTCACTGCGCTGTTGAACGTCACCACCCCGCTGCAGGGGCGGCGGCGATGGCTTTCCTCACGGCGGGCGCGGCGGCAGGCCGCGCAATCGCAGCCGAAGACCGGCACCAGCTGAGCGCCGCCGGTGCCGGTTAAGCGGAGGGTCAGGCTCATCGTGTCACCTTGTGTTTATACCAGCGGATCCGCTTCGCGCACCGCGTGGCTGCGCAGCAGGCGGAAAAATTCATCGACCGATTGTCGGAGACTGCCGTCGTTATTCAGCGTAAGGCAATCGTCCGGCTTATAGCGCGCGGCGCGGTCCAGACGCTGGGCGATGTCCACCGCATTTTCCCGGCCGCGCTGCTCCAGCCGCTGGCGCAGCACCGGCGGCGAGACGGCGAGACAGATCGGCACCAGCACCTCGCCGTAGCGTTCCCGCGCCAGCGCCAGATGGGCGCGGGATCCATTGGCCACCACGTCGAAGCCGGCGTGCAGCCAGAGGTCGATCTCCACGCCAATGCCATAGTAAGTATGGTTGGCGTGCCAGCTGAGGGCAAAGAGATGCTGCTCGGCGCGGGTAAAAAATTCATGTTCGCTGAGGGCGATATGGTTTTCGTTACCGGCGTTAAAGGGCCGGGTAATGTAACGATGCGCCACCAGCAGCTGCGGGTGCTCGCGCTGGCGCAGCGCCGCCAGCAGGCTGTCTTTACCGGAGCCGGAGGGCCCCACCAGCCAAATCAGTTTCCCCGGCATTAAAAGACCCTCCTTCCCTGGCGCCAGACATGGTCGATGTGGACATGCTCGCCGCGACGGTGCGCCAGCACCAGGTCGGCGCGTTTCCCCTCGGCGATGACGCCGCGATCGTCAAGGCCCAGCGCCTGCGCCGGATGTTTGCTGACCAGACGGATCGCCTGCGCCAGGGTGAAGGCGTTATCCTCGGCGTCGGCGATGCGGAATGCGGCATCCAGCAGGCTGGCGGGGTAGTAGTCGGAAGAGAGAATGTCGAGCAAACCGTGATTCGCCAGCTGGTGGGCGGCGACGTTGCCGGAGTGGGAACCGCCGCGCACGATATTCGGCGCCCCCATCAGGACGTGCATCCCGTGCTGACGTGAAGCCTGCGCCGCGACCAGGGTGGTAGGAAACTCGGCGATCACGCTACCCAACTGGTGGGATTCAGCCACATGCGCCTCGGTGGCGTCGTCGTGGCTGGCGAGGGCGATACGGCGGGCGCGGCACATGGCGGCAATGGTCTGGCGATTGGGCTGCGACCAGGTAGCGGCCAGGGCCATCTGCTCGGCTTCAAAACGATCCATCTCGTCATGCGTCAGATGGTACTTTCCCTGATAGTAATCGCGGTACTTGCTGCGATCGGCATACTGGCGCTGGCCCGGGGAGTGATCCATCAGCGAGACCATGCTCACCGATTCGCGCTCGATCAGCTTTTCAAACAGCGGCAGCGTGGTGTGATGCGGCAGCTCGCAGCGCAGGTGCAGACGGTGCTCGGCGCGGTTAAGACCACGCTTTTGCGTCTCTTCCACCGCATTGACCATCTTCTCCAGATTCTCAAGACGATCGCCGCCATCGCGCACGTCGCCAATCGCCACGGCGTCGAGCACGGTGGTGATGCCGCTGGCGACCATCATTGCATCGTGGCTGCTCATCGCCGAGTGGGCCGGCCAGTCCACCTTCGGTCGCGGGGTAAAGAATTTGTCGAGGTTATCGGTATGCAGTTCGATAAGGCCCGACAGCAGCCAGCCGCCTTCGCCATCCAGCGCCTGCGGCAGCCGGCTCTGGCTTTCCGCGAAGGCGAGAATGCGACCGCCCTGGACTTCCAGCGAACCGTGTACCACGTCGTCGTCGAGAACCAGTTTTACGTTATTGATAATCATGCTGTCATTCCCATGGGGTGCAGCCGGTCGGCGACCTGGCGGCGTACCCCTTCGTCATGGAAAATCCCGACGATGGCCGCGCCGCGCGCTTTGGCATCGTGGATCAGGTCGACCACGGCAGCACTGTTTTTGGCATCCAGTGAGGCGGTGGGTTCATCGAGGAGCAGGATCGGATAGTCGACCGCAAAACCGCGGGCGATATTGACCCGCTGCTGTTCGCCGCCGGAAAAGGTCGACGGCGCAAGATGCCACAGACGTTCGGGAACGTTGAGGCGGGTCAGCAGCTGGGCGGCTTTGGCGGCGCTCGCTTCACGCGGCGTCCCGAGGTCGAGCAGCGGCTGCATCACCACCTCCAGCGCCGAAATGCGCGGGATCACCCGCAGAAACTGGCTGACCCAGCCGATGGTGGTTTGACGCACTTCCAGCACCTTGCGCGGCGTGGCGGTGACCAGATCGACCCATTCGTCGCCGTGGCGGATATGAATATGGCCGCTGTCCGGCAGATAGTTGGCGTACAGCGAGCGCAGCAGGGTCGATTTGCCGCTGCCGGAGTGGCCATGGAGCACCACGCACTCCCCGGCGTTAACGGTCAGCGAGGCGTCGGCCAGCACCGGCAGACGCACGCCGTGCTGCTGGTGCAGAACAAAGGTTTTATGAATGTTTTCAACGCGGATCATGTTAGCCCTCACGGGGTTGAGTTGCCGGGTGGCGCTTCGCTGACCCGGCCTACGAATAACGCATCTGCAGGCCGGGTCAGGCGCAGCCGCCGCCCGGCAAAACAGCGTCAGTTCTGCAATACCGACGACACCAACAGCTGGGTGTAAGGGTGATGCGGATCGTCGAGCACCCGGTCGGTTAAGCCACTCTCCACCACCTGGCCCTGCTTCATCACCAGCAGTCGGTTCGCCAGCAGGCGGGCGACGCCGAGATCGTGGGTGACAATCACCACCGCCAGATTCAGCTCCACCGCCAGGCCGCGCAGCAGGTCAAGCAGCCGCGCCTGCACGGACACATCCAGCCCGCCGGTGGGTTCATCCATAAACACCAGCTTCGGCTGGGTGACGAGATTGCGGGCGATCTGCAGGCGCTGCTGCATGCCGCCGGAAAAGGTGGTGGGCAGGTCGTCGATGCGCGAGGGCGGGATCTCCACCTCCTGCAGCCACTTTTCGGCGGTGGCGCGAATGTTGCCGTAGTGGCGCGCGCCGGTGGCCATCAGCCGTTCGCCGATGTTGCCCCCGGCGGAGACCTGGCGACGCAGGCCGTCCATTGGGTGCTGATGCACCACCCCCCATTCGGTGCGCAGCAGGCGGCGGCGTTCGGCTTCGCTCATGGCGTACAGCGAGCGCTGCTGGTACAGCACCTCGCCCCGCTGCGGCGTCAGGCGGGCGGAAATCGCCTTCAGCAGGGTGGTTTTACCGGATCCGGACTCCCCAACGATGCCGAGCACTTCCCCCGGCCACAGTTCGAAGGAGACGTCGCGGAAGCCTTTATCCGGGGCATAGAGATGGGTCAGGTGATTGACGGCAAGTAACGGCTGGCTCATTTTTTCTGCCCCTCGCTCTGCTGGCGGCAATAGTCGGTATCGGAGCAGACAAACATTCGCTGGCCGCTGTCATCCAGCACCACTTCGTCGAGGTAGCTGTGGCGCGAGCCGCAGATGGCGCAAGGCTCATCCCACTCCTGGACGGTAAACGGATGGTCGTCGAAATCGAGACTTTCCACCGGGGTATAGGGCGGCACGGCGTAGATCCGCTTTTCGCGCCCGGCGCCGAACAGCTGCAGCGCCGGCATCATGTGCATTTTCGGGTTATCGAATTTCGGGATCGGCGAGGGGTCCATCACGTAGCGGCCATTGACCTTCACCGGGTAGGCGTAGGTGGTGGCGATATGGCCGAAGCGGGCGATATCTTCATACAGTTTCACCTGCATCACGCCGTACTCTTCCAGGGCGTGCATAGTGCGGGTTTCGGTTTCGCGCGGCTCGATAAAGCGCAGCGGCTCCGGGATCGGCACCTGATAGATCAGGATCTGATCCTCCACCAGCGGCGTCTCCGGGATGCGGTGGCGGGTCTGGATCAGGGTGGCGTCTTCAGTGCGCTCAGTGGTGGCGACGCCGGTCACGCGCTTAAAGAACTGGCGGATCGACACCGCGTTGGTGGTGTCATCGGCGCCCTGGTCAATCACCTTCAGCACGTCGTTCTCGCCGATGACGCTGGCGGTCAGCTGGATGCCGCCAGTGCCCCAGCCGTAGGGCATCGGCATTTCGCGACCGCCGAACGGCACCTGATAGCCGGGAATGGCTACCGCTTTGAGAATAGCCCGGCGGATCATGCGCTTGGTTTGCTCGTCGAGATAAGCAAAGTTATAGCCAGTCAGTGGGTTAGCCACGTTCGTTCTCCCGTTGCAGGCGTTTCAGCAGCGCCAGTTCGGCCTGGAAATCGACATAGTGCGGTAGCTTTAGATGCGAGACGAAGCCGGCGGCTTCAACGTTATCGGCGTGGGCCAGCACAAACTCTTCATCCTGGGCGGGACCGGCAATCTCTTCGTCATAGTCCGCCGCCTGCAGGGCGCGGTCGACGAGGGCCATGGCCATCGCTTTGCGCTCGCTCATGCCGAAGGTCAGACCGTAGCCGCGGGTGAAGTGCGGCGGTTCATCCTGCGGGGCGACGAAGCCGTTGACCATTTCGCATTCGGTCAGCAGCAGCTCGCCAATATTGACGCTAAAGCCTAGCTCTTCCGGGACAATCTCCACCTGCACGTAGCCGCTGCGGATCTCGCCGGCAAACGGATGGTTGCGGCCATAGCCGCGCTGAGTCGAATAGGCCAGCGCCAGCAGGTAGCCTTCATCGCCGCGCATCAGCTGCTGCAGGCGCGAAGAACGCGAGCAGGGGTAGACCGGCGGGGTGCGGGTGATATCGTCGGGCGGTGTGCCGCGATCTTCCTCGGCCTTCGCCAGCCCCTGCTGCGTGAGCAGGCTGAAAACATGCGGCGAGGTCGGCGCTTCGCTATCGGCTTTCGGCACAGACGGCGCGTCGCCGTTCGCCAGCAGGGTAAAATCGAGCAGGCGGTGGGTGTAGTCGTAGGTAGGGCCCAGCAGCTGACCGCCGGGGATATCTTTGTACACTGCCGAGATGCGGCGTTCGAGACGCATTCCGGCGGTGTCGATCGGTTCGCTAACCGCCAGCCGCGGCAGGGTGGTGCGGTAGGCGCGCAGCAGGAAGATCGCTTCGACGTTATCGCCGCTGGCCTGCTTGAGCGCCAGCGCCGCCAGTTCGCGATCGGCGATGCCGCCCTCGGTCATCACCCGGTCCACCGCCAGATTGAGCTGGTCGCTTATCTGGTCAACGCTCAGTTCGGGAAGCCGTCCATCGCCCCGTCGTTTCTGTTCCTGTAAGGCGTGAGCGGCGCGGATCGCCTTCTCGCCGCCCTTGACGGCAACGTACATTTAGCAAACCTCCACGTGGGTGGTGCGCGGGATCGCCAGCAGGCGCTCGCCGCAGGTGAGGATCAGGTCAATGCCCAGCGGGAACGGGTGCGGGCGCTCCGTCAGTTCGTCAATGATGCAGTCCGGCAGCTGAGGGGCGATCATTCGCTCTTCGGCAATGCCTGCCCCGGTCAGGCGCAGCATGCGCCCGCCGCTCAGGCTGGCGAGCTGGACGATCAGCGTGACGCCGGTCTCCGGGGCGGTGACGGTGCCCGCGGAGAGGACGTTGAGCTGCTCGGCGCTGATGCCGTCATTGGCGACCGCAAAGACCGCCTGCTGCGGCTGGTCCACCAGCGGCGCGCCGGTATGGAAGCGCAGATTCTGTCCCACCAGATCGTTATGCAGGGCGCTGGCGAGCCAGACCGGCGTTTCGTGATCGGCAAGGGTCAACAGCAGGCTGGTGGAGGCGACGTTCAGCGGCTGCCAGCCGTGCTGCAACTGCTGCAGGGAGACAATCACCCCCGGCTCGCTCATCGCTTTCAGCAGGCGACGAAAACTGTGTTGGGCATCCTGCACAGCCAGGGTAAAAGCGGGTTGTAAGGTCATGCGTTATCTCCGCGAACCAGGGTAAATAAGTCGACCCGGCTGGCGTTGACTTCGGCGCGTCGGGCTTCAATGCGCGCGCTGCGTAGCGCTTCCAGCGGGGTTATCAGGGTTTCCATTAAATTGTGAAAATGGCGGGGCGACTGCAGCAGGGCGTCGATGGCCGCGCAGCGTTCGGCGTGCGGGCGGTCGCGGCCTAAGATCCAGCTGTAGCCGAGCGTACCATCGGCCAGACGTACCGCCGCCCGGGTGAGCGTGGCGTCGCCGGCGAAGAAACGGTCGCCGATACCGCCCATCCGGGCCTGAAGCTGCACCAGGCCTGTCTCGGGAGAGCGGATCAGCTCATACTCCGGCGCCAGCTGCAGGGCGTGCATGCGTGCCAGAAGATCTTGCGGTTCACTGTGGGCCAGCACGGACATCCAGCGCTGGCGGGTGGCGGTATCGAAGTGCATTTAGTGCTCCATGGTGAATTCAATCATGTCGGCGCGGGTCAGGCTGACGGAGTATTCGGTGACGGCCTGCTCGCCCTGGCGGCTGTTGAGGGTGCGCACGCAGAGCAGCGGCGCCATATTGGGGATCTCCAGCAGCTTGCTCTCTTTCGCTTGCGCGCGACGGGCGCTGATTTTGGTGCGCACCCGGGTCAGTTCGACGTCAAGCCGATCGCGGAGCAGGTTGTGCAGCGAGCCGTGGCTGAAGGTCTGCAACACCGGCCAGAAGCGCAGGTCGGCGAAGTAGTGGTCAATCAGGCACAGGGCGACGCCATTGACCCGGCGCAGGGTGCGCAGGTGGATGACATTCTCGCCCTCGGTAATGCCAAAGGCCTCGGCAACGTGCGCGCTGGCGGGGCGCAGTACCGACAGCAGTTTTTCGCTGGTGGGATCGCTGCCTTGTTCCAGCAGGTTCTGGCTGAACCGCGCCTGGGCATTGAGCGGGTAATCGATCGGCCGCATCAGCACCAGCACGCCGACGCCCTGACGGCGTTGTACCCAGCCGCGCTCAACCAGCTGGTCGATAGCCCGACGCAGGGTATGGCGGTTTACATCGAAGCGCGTCGCCAGCTGCTGCTCGGCGGGCAGATAGTCGCCGCAGCGATAGTGGTGGCGCAGCTCCTGCTCAAGCCGGGCGGCGATTTCCTGATAGCGCGTGGGATAACTGGTCGGATGTCTGGACAGGTGCATGGTCATCAAGCCTCACACAGCATAGGCGAGGAGCCTCCTCGCGTTGTGAGCCGATCCTGACCGGTTTATGTTGCAGTTCTGTTAAGTGATGATGACTAAAGGATGAAGAGTTAATGCCAGACGGATGACAGGGCGGCCAGGCCGCCCTGGCGGGGTCAGCCTTGTTTGACCACGTTGATCATCCATGGGACGCCAAAGCGATCGACGACTTTGCCGAAGCCGTGGGCCCAGAAGGTTTCCTGCCAGGCCATCTCAATGCGCCCGCCGACCGCCAGCGCGTCGAACCAGCGCTGGCCTTCAGCGACATCGTTGGGATCGAGGACGAGGGTGAAGCCGGCGTAATGCACATCGGGCCCGAAGGCGCTGTCGCTTAGCATCAGCTCGCCGTTGCCGATGCGCAGGCTGGCGTGGGCGATGGCGTCATCCGCCATCTTCTGGCCAGACGGGCAGCCGTCAGAGGCTTCCTGCGCCGAAGGCGGCATTTCGCCAAAGGTCATTTTAAACATCAGCTCGGCGCCCAGCGTCTGCTGATAGAAGGCGATCGCCTCGGCGCAGTTGCCCGCAAAGGCAAGGTAGGGACTTAAGGACATGGTGAATACCTCAGTGACCGTAACCCGTAAAGCGTAGTCGCCCACAGCGGGATTGAGCCAGACGGCAGCGCGAAAATGGGGCGGGAATAGTGCTGCAGGCGGCAGCGTAAATAGCGGCGGCTGGCGGGATAAATAACCGGATGCGCAGGGAGGCGAAGGGCAGTGAGGATATCGGGAGCGGCGACGGCGATAGGGGAAAATAATCGCGTCGCCTGCCCGGAAATAAATCAGTTCTTTTTGACGAATTCAGATTTCAGCTTCATCGGGCCAAAACCGTCAATTTTGCAGTCAATATTGTGATCGCCTTCGACCAGGCGGATATTCTTCACTTTGGTGCCGATTTTCAGCATCGAAGAGCTGCCTTTAACCTTCAGATCTTTCACTACCGTGACGCTGTCGCCATCGGCCAGTAAATTGCCATTGGCATCTTTAACGATCAGAACGTCGTTTTCTTCCGTGGCTTCGGCAGGGTTCCACTCATGGGCGCATTCCGGGCAGATGTACATGCCGTTGTCTTCATAAGTGTAAGTCGAATCGCATTTTGGGCAGTGTGGCAGTTGCATGACGTTCCTCGTGATGTCGTCGAAAAACAGGACGTTGGTCCTTTAAACAGCGGCTGAGAGCCGAAAGTGGCTATGATTATAGCGCAATCACCCACTTTTGTCGGGTGTTTTTTTGCTAAAAAATAGCCGGGGCGCTATTCCGGGAAGAACCGAATAATTGCTGAAATTAACCGCCGGCGATGGAACAACATCGACGAAATAATTTCCGGGCGATCTGCAGGAAATGAACTTATTTATTTTCTGGGACTCTGTAATTAGGCGGTAAATTTATGTGAAGTTGATCGCAGATATAAACACTGTTAGGGTAAAAAAGGGGAGCAGGTCAATTTCATCAATTATGACGATGAGCCGCTCCATTTATTCACCAGTAGCCACAGCAGGCGTCAACAGGTTCGGTTGTACATTCTGTCAGCAGACAGTGCAGGCAAACCTGCTACGCTTGAAATGAGGAGCACAGCAATTCACCGCTCCTGACGCACGTTGCGAATGGCTTTGCCATTCGGCGAAGAGACGTGCATTCAAGGCGGAGTAGCAGAGGAAAAATATGCTTAAAAGGAAAAAAATAAAGCCCATCACCCTTAAGGATGTGACCATCATCGACGATGGTAAACTGAAAAAGGCGATCACCGCGGCCTCTCTGGGCAACGCGATGGAGTGGTTCGATTTCGGCGTCTACGGCTTTGTGGCCTACGCCTTAGGTAAAGTCTTCTTCCCCGATGCCAACCCAAGTGTGCAGATGATTGCCGCACTCGGTACCTTCTCCGTTCCATTTTTAATTCGTCCGCTGGGCGGCCTGTTCTTCGGGATGCTGGGCGATAAATACGGTCGGCAGAAAATTCTCGCGATAACTATCGTGATCATGTCGATAAGTACTTTCTGTATCGGCCTTATTCCTTCGTATGCCACGATAGGTATCTGGGCGCCGATCCTGCTGCTGCTGTGTAAAATGGCGCAAGGCTTCTCGGTCGGTGGTGAATATACCGGGGCGTCGATCTTCGTCGCGGAATACTCCCCTGACCGTAAACGCGGGTTTATGGGCAGCTGGCTGGACTTTGGCTCTATCGCCGGGTTTGTGATGGGGGCCGGCGTGGTGGTCCTGATCTCCAGCGTAGTGGGGGAACAGAACTTCCTTGAGTGGGGTTGGCGTATCCCGTTCTTCCTGGCGCTGCCGCTAGGCATCATCGGCCTCTATCTGCGCCATGCGCTGGAAGAGACCCCGGCGTTCCAGCAGCATGTGGACACCATGGAGCAGGGCGATCGTGAAGGTCTGCAGGACGGGCCGAAGGTCTCTTTTAAAGAGATTGCCACTAAGCACTGGCGTAGCCTGCTGACCTGTATCGGTCTGGTGATTTCCACCAACGTGACCTACTACATGCTGCTGACCTACATGCCGAGCTACCTGTCGCATAACCTGCACTACTCGGAAGACCATGGGGTACTGATCATCATCGCTATCATGGTCGGGATGCTGTTTGTGCAGCCGATTATCGGCATGCTTAGCGACCGCTTCGGCCGTCGCCCGTTTATCCTGATTGGTAGCGTGGCGCTGTTTGCCCTGTCGATCCCGGCCTTCATTATGATCAACAGCAACGTGACTAGCCTGATCTTCGCCGGTCTGCTGCTGCTGGCGGTGGTGCTGAACTGCTTTATCGGGGTGATGGCCTCCTCGCTGCCGGCGATGTTCCCGACGCACATCCGCTTCAGCGCCCTGGCCAGCGCCTTTAACATCTCGGTGCTGATTGCCGGTCTGACGCCAACCCTGGCGGCGTGGCTGGTGGAAACCACTCAGAACCTGATGATGCCGGCGTACTACCTGATGGTGGTCGCCATGGTGGGTATGGCGACGGGCCTGTCGATGAAAGAGACCGCTAACCGCCCGCTGAAAGGGGCGACCCCGGCGGCGTCGGACATCCAGGAAGCGAAAGAAATTCTGGGCGAGCACTACGATAACATCGAGCAAAAAATCGAAGATATCGATCAGGAGATCGCCGATCTGCAGGAAAAACGGTCGCGTCTGGTGCAGCAGCATCCGCGTATCAACGACTAACGGTTTTCACTGCTAATCATGCCGCCTGGGGAAACCCCGGCGGCATTTTTTATGCCTCCGGCAAGGCCAGACCGTGACGACGCTGTTGGCTGAGTTTACGGTACTGCTGCGGCGGCATCCCCACGTAGCGGGTAAAGGTGCTGTAGAAGCGGCTGCTGGAGCGGAAACCGGCGGTGAGGGCGATATCCAGGATGGTCTTGTCGGTATCGCTCAGCAGCGCCCGTACGTGATTGATACGCATGGCGGTAATGTACTGCTTCATGGTTTGCTGCATCACTCTCTGGAATACCCCCATCGCATAGTTCGGGTTGAGCTTAACGTGCTCGGCGACGGCATTGACGGTCAGCGCCTGGTCGTAGTGGGCGGCGATAAACTCCAGCATCTGGCTGACATAAAACTGCGCATGGCGCGAGACGCTGTTCTTATGGGTGCGCGAGGTTTTGTTGACCAGAATCGGCTGCCAGCCGGCGAGGCTCAGCCGCTTCAGCATCAGGGCGATTTCATCGATCGCCAGCTGGCGAATCTGTTCATTGTCGTGGTTCAGCTCCTGCTGCCAGCGGCGCACCTCGAAGGCGCTCAGCTGCTGGGCGGCGAGGGATTTAATCACCATCCCGTGAGTGACGTGGTTGATCAGCTCCCGGTCCAGCGGCCATGAGAGAAACAGATGCATCGGCAGGTTAAAGATCGCCATCTGCTGGCAATCCCCCGGGCGGGTCAACTGATGCGGCGTACAGGCCCAGAACAGGGTGATATAGCCTTTCTCTATGCGCACCACTTCGTTATTAATCAAATATTCCACGTCGCCATCGAACGGCACGTTGACCTCCACCTGGCCATGCCAGTGGCTGGTAGGCATGGCGTGCGGCGGGCGCAGCTCGATATCCATACGCTGATACTCAGAGTAGAGCGCCAGCGGGCTGCGGCTCTGCTTTTCATCGCTGCTGCACATAAAGGGATCGGGGGGCAGGGAGGTGAAGCGGTATTCCATCGTTAGCGTATTCCTGAATTGTCAGAGTGGCTGCATTTTTCGCCAGAACTGACGACAGCTTAGCGGAAGAATCGGCCCATTTTCTCTCCTTTTTGCGCAATCTGTTACCGAAAACTCAGATTTTGTGGCGCTTAATGGCCGATCTGAGCTTTCGGGAATGCTCCGGTGGGAACAGGGCAGCGCAACGCTGAACGGCGTGCCACTCTGCAAGGGTTCAATGACCAGATGGAGAGAGCGTAATGACCGCCCCAAAAATTACCTTTATCGGCGCCGGTTCGACGGTGTTCGTTAAAAATATTCTCGGTGATGTTTTCCAGCGCCCGGCGCTGAAATCGGCGCATGTCGCGCTGATGGATATCGATGACACCCGGCTGGAAGAGTCGCATACCGTGGTGCGCAAGCTGATGGATTCCGTCGGCGCGAAGGGCGAAATCAGCTGCCATCGCGATCGCAAAACAGCCCTGCAGGGCGCTGATTTCGTTGTGGTCGCCTTCCAGATTGGCGGCTATGAGCCCTGTACCGTCACCGATTTTGAGGTCTGTAAACGCCATGGCCTGGAGCAGACCATCGCCGATACGCTGGGTCCGGGGGGCATTATGCGCGCCCTGCGCACCATACCTCACCTGTGGGCTATCTGCGACGACATGACCGAGGTCTGCCCGGACGCCACCCTGCTTAACTACGTCAACCCAATGGCGATGAACACCTGGGCCATGTACGCCCGCTACCCGCATATTAAACAGGTTGGCCTGTGCCACTCGGTGCAGGGAACGGCGGAAGAACTGGCGCGCGATCTTGACCTCAACCCGGCGGATTTACGCTACCGCTGCGCCGGGATTAACCATATGGCGTTCTATCTCTCGCTGGAGAAAAAGCTCGCCGACGGCAGCTATGTCAGCCTCTATCCCGACCTGCTGCAGGCCTACGCCGATGGGCGCGCGCCGAAGCCTAACCTGCACGGCAACCCGCGCTGCGAAAACATCGTCCGCTATGAGATGTTCAAAAAGCTCGGCTACTTTGTGACCGAGTCATCGGAGCATTTTGCCGAATACACGCCATGGTTTATCAAGCCGGGCCGCGAGGACCTTATCGCCCGCTATAAAGTGCCGCTGGATGAATACCCGAAACGCTGCGTCGAGCAACTGGCCAACTGGCATCAGGAGCTGGAGAGCTATCAGCGCGGCGAGCGCATCGAGGTGAAGCCATCCCGTGAGTATGCCAGCACCATCATGAACGCCATCTGGACCGGCGAGCCAAGCGTGGTGTATGGCAACGTACGCAATGACGGCCTTATCGACAACCTGCCGCAGGGCTGCTGCGTGGAAGTGGCTTGCCTGGTGGACGCCAACGGCATTCAGCCGACCAAAGTGGGCGCGCTGCCGGCGCATCTGGCGGCGCTGATGCAGACCAACATCAACGTGCAGACGCTGCTCACGGAGGCGATCCTCACCGAAAATCGCGATTACGTCTATTACGCCACGATGATGGATCCGCACACCGCCGCGGTGCTGGGGATCGAAGAGATCTACGCGCTGGTGGACGATCTGATCGCCAGCCACGGCGACTGGCTGCCGTCCTGGCTGCATCGTTAATCTTCTCATGCCGCCGGGGGCAACGACCCGGCGGCGTCCTGCATGCTCTATCAAACACTGAAGGAGGCGCTGGCGACAGCGACCTGTACCCTATGAGTATTTCAATGACAACAAAGCTCAGCTACGGATTTGGTGCCTTTGGTAAAGATTTCGCTATCGGTATCGTCTACATGTACCTGATGTATTACTACACCGATATTGTTGGACTGTCGGTTGGGGTGGTCGGCACCTTGTTTCTGGTGGCGCGGATCCTCGATGCGATAGCCGATCCGATCATGGGTTGGATCGTCAACTGTACGCGATCGCGATGGGGGAAATTCAAACCGTGGATCCTGATTGGCACGATAACCAACTCGGTGGTGCTGTATATGCTGTTCAGCGCCCATCACTTCTCCGGCGGGGCGCTGCTGGCATGGGTGTGGCTGACCTACCTGCTGTGGGGGTTCACCTACACCATCATGGATGTGCCGTTCTGGTCGCTGGTGCCGACCATTACCCTCGATAAACGCGAACGTGAACAGCTGGTGCCGTATCCACGCTTTTTCGCCAGCCTGGCGGGATTCGTCACTGCCGGCGTCACGCTGCCGTTTGTCAGCGCCGTGGGCGGCGCCGACCGCGGTTTCGGTTTCCAGATGTTCACCCTGGTGTTGATCGCCTTCTTCGTGGTTTCCACCCTCGTCACGCTGCGCAACGTCCACGAGGTTTACTCCTCGGATAGCGGCGTGAGCGAGGATGCCAGCCATCTCTCACTGCGCCAGATGGTGGCGCTGATCTATAAAAACGATCAGCTGGCCTGCCTGTTGGGCATGGCGCTGGCCTATAACACGGCGGCGAATATTATCGCTGGCTTTGCGATTTACTACTTTACCTACGTGATTGGCAGCGCGGAGATGTTCCCGTATTACATGTCCTACGCCGGCGCGGCGAACCTGCTGACGTTAGTGCTGTTTCCGCGGCTGGTGAAAGGGCTGTCGCGGCGCATTCTGTGGGCGGGCGCTTCGATCATGCCGGTGCTGGGCTGCGGCGTGCTGTTGCTGATGGCGCTGAGCGGGGTCTACAACGTCGCGCTGATTTCGCTGGCCGGCGTGCTGTTGAATATCGGCACCGCGCTGTTCTGGGTGCTGCAGGTTATTATGGTGGCCGATACCGTCGACTACGGCGAATATACGATGAACATCCGCTGCGAAAGTATCGCCTATTCGGTGCAGACGCTGGTGGTGAAAGCGGGCTCGGCGTTCGCGGCCTGGTTTATCGCCATCGTGCTCGGTATCATCGGTTATGTGCCGAATGTGGCCCAGTCGTCCCGGACGCTGCTGGGGATGCAGGCGATTATGATTGCGCTGCCGACGCTCTTTTTTGCCCTGACGCTGTTTCTCTATTTCCGCTATTACAAGCTCAACGGCGATATGCTGCGTCGCATTCAGATTCACCTGCTGGATAAATATCGTCGGGTACCGGAAAATGTGGCTGAGCCGGAACGGCCCATTGTGGTACCCAACCAGGTGTAAAAAGCGTTCGAAAACAGCTGACGAAAGAGGGGAGGGATGCTCTCTTTTTTGGACAAAAATGAGCGTTGAAAGCGGACAAAAAGAGAAATCGCATTTCTCTAATTTGTCTCAAAATATTCTCTCTTTAGGTTCGTGAAGTTGTTATTTGCTCTAATTGTTCTCAATTAAAGCTCAGAATTGTCTCTTTTTCGTGCTCTTGCGCTGCTTTTTAACTCTTGCTACTCTTTTGGGTGTTACATTTTTCTCTTATTTGTCTCAGTGATGGAGCAATGCGATGCGCATTTTTATCGATGATGGTTCAACCAATATCAAAATGCTGTGGGAGCAAGATGGCGAAACTTTCACCCATATCAGCCCCAACAGTTTTAAACGCGGCTGGTCTGCCACCTTCGGTTCCGGGAAGCCCTTTAACTACACCGTGGATGATGAAAAGTACTCATTCGACCTGATCACTCCCGACGCGCTCCCGACCAATAATATTGACTGGCAGTACAGCCCGTTGAACTCCATCGCTGTCCATCACGCGCTGCTGACCAGCGGTCTTGAGCCACAGGACGTCGAAATAGTTGTGACGCTGCCGCTGACTGAATTTTATGACGAGGATGCGCAATATCGCCTCGACAACATTGAGCGTAAGAAAAAGAGCCTGCTGCGCGAAGTTAAGCTGAATAAAGGCGTGGTGTTCAACATCACCAAAGTCACCGTGCGCCCGGAATCGATTCCGGCGGGCATTAGCCTGTGCGATGAACTCAAGCCCTCCCATTCGGTGCTGATTATCGACCTCGGCGGCACCACGCTCGATATCTCGATGGTCGCCGGGCAGATGACCTCGGTTTCGCGCATTTACGGCGACCCGAAGCTGGGCGTATCGCTGGTGACCGACGCCGTTAAGCTGGCGCTGGCGCGGGCTAACACCGATACCTCAAGCTATAACGTCGACCAGATCATTATCAATCGCCATGACGAAGCGTACCTGACCGATAACATCAACGATCCGGATGCGGTTTCTGAGGTGAAAAAGGTGATCACTAACAGCATCGAACGTCTGACCACCCGCGTCCTGACGGCTATCGATAGCTTTAAAGGCTACTCGCATGCCATCGTGATTGGCGGCGGCGCGCCGCTGGTTGCCGATGCCATTCGTGAACGTATGGGCCTGCGAGAGGACCGTTTCGTGGTGGCTGAAGAGCCGCAGTTCGCCCTGGTGCGTGGTCTGAAAATTATTGGCTAAGGAGCGTCTATGACTCTGGAACGCAGAAAAGTGCTGATTTACCTGCGCCCGGATATCAGCGCCAGCGAGCGCTTCGCGGACGCAAAAATTGAGGCCCACCATCGCGGCGACCGCGGCGATATGTCGCGCACGGCGCTGCTGGCGGGGCTGGCGTTAGGGGAAGTCGATAGCCGCTTACCGTCGATGCTGGCGGCGCTGCTGGCGGAAGACACTAAACCGGAAACGCTGCGCAAGATGCTGGCCTCGTTCCTTGAGATCCAGCCGGCCTCTTCCGCCCCAGCGGCCGCCCCGGCTAAGGCGCCGGAGCCGCCCGCGCCGGTCAGCGAGAGCGTTTCGGCGCGCAACCTCGCCGGTTCGCTGCCGGACTAAGCGCTATTCGCGGTTTGCGCTATCCGGGAAACTCCCCGGCTTGCGCTGCGCTTAGCCGGGCTACTGTTTACACTGTCCGGTAGCCCGGGTAAGGCGGAACGCCGCGACCCGGGAAATTCCCCGGCTTGCGCTGTGCTTAGTTTGTAGGCCG
>NZ_JAKKOM010000032.1:0-59216 GCF_021739525.1 Klebsiella sp. 2019SCSN059
GAACGGTCTGCGTTGTCGGGAAGATGCGTGATCTGATCCTTCAACTCAGCAAAAGTTCGATTTATTCAACAAAGCCCGTTAAACTCTGACGCTTCCTCGGTATAAAGACGTTACCGCGCGTTTTTATATAAGAAAAAAGACTAGTTACGAGGAAAACTGATACTTCGTCACATTACCCCTGACGTGCCTGTCAGGGGTCTTTTTTTTCCGTGCGGAATGGCGCCCTTTGTGAAAGGGCGCGGCAGGATCAGGCTTCCGCTTTCTCGGCTTCCCAGTCCGGCTGTGCTTCCTCGTCGGTCAGCAGACCTTCGTTTTTCGACAGCATGGCGGTGGCGATGCCGTTACCCAACACGTTGATGGCGGAGCGCCCCATGTCGAGGAAATGGTCGATACCCATCAGCAGCAGGATCCCGGCAACCGGAATATTGAAGCTGGGGATCGTGGCCGCCAGCACCACCAGCGCCGAACGCGGAACCCCGGCGATGCCTTTCGAGGCCAGCATCAGGGTCAGCATCATGACCGTAATCTCGCTAAAGCTCAGCGGTACGTTATAGGCCTGGGCGATAAACATCGCGGCGAAGGAGCAGTAGACCATCGAGCCAACGAGGTTAAACGAGTAGCCAATTGGCAGGACGAACGAGACGATATTGCGCGAGCAGCCAAACTTCACCAGGCGCTCAAGAGTTTTCGGATAGGCCGCTTCGGAGCTGCTGGTGGTAAACGCCACCAGCACCGGGTCCTTCAGCATGTTCAGCAGACGGAAGACCTCTTTCTTCAGCACCATATAGCCGACGGCAATCAGCACCGCGCTGGTCAACAGCACCGCCAGGTAGTAACCGCCGATGAATGAAGCGTAGTTGAGCAGGATCCCCAGCCCCTGCGAGGCAATCACCGAGGAAATGGCGGCGAAGATAGCCAGCGGCGCAACGTACATCACATAGCCCGTCACCTTCAGCATAATGTGCGACACCACATTGAGGGCCGCCACCAGCGGGGCATTAAACTTCTCGCCCAGCGACGCGCCGGCGATGCCAAAGAACATCGAGAACACCACGATCTGCAGGATCTCGTTGTTGGCCATCGCCTCGGTGATGCTGGTGGGGATGGTGTGCGACAGGAATCCTTTCAGGCTCATGCCGCTGACCGCCAGGCCGGTATCCACCGCCTCTTTCGGCACCGCCAGGTTTAACCCGGCGCCCGGGTGCTGGAAGGTGACGATCACCAGCCCGACGAGAATGGATAATACCGAGGAGGTGATGAACCACACCATCGCCTTCCCGCCTACCCGGCCAATGGTCGCCGTCTCGCCGAGACGCATAATGCCGACCGTCAGGGTGCTGAATACCAACGGCGCGATGACCATTTTGATCAACCGCAGAAACAGATCGGTCAGCAGCGTAATGTTGTCCGCCCAGGCGGAGATGGTGGTCGGCGTCGCGTAGGCATGGATAGCCGCGCCGGAGAGGATCCCCATCAGCATAAAAATGACGATGAAGAGCGTGAGTTTGTTTGCGTTTGCCACAGCAATGACCCCTGATTATTTAACACGTTGATTTTTAAGTGCATATGTTATTATTATGAAAATGCACTGATTTATTCACCGCATAAATCTAATTAAAGCCCTCCCGGATACAACTATTTTTTACTTTTTTAAACTAAAAGTTGATATCACCCCGGAAATCTCCAACGAGACCGCCCGGCGTCGCGGCGGTTATCCAGACATTTCTCAACCTTCTTTTCATAATTCCTCCATTTTTACGGCCCCTTCCCTCACTAAACTAGTATCATTCAGCGAAACGCTTCAGGATGAGACCGTAAACTAATGAAAGGCAGTAACATACGTCGTTGGGGCGCCGCGCTGGCGGTAGTGATTATCGCCGGAGCCGCCTACTGGTTCTGGCACGATCGTGGCACGAGCGGCAGCAGCGCTCCCGCAGCAGGACAAGGCCCGCAGGGGCCGGGCGGCGCGCGTCATGGCCGTTTCGGCGGCGCGCTGGCGCCGGTGCAGGCGGCGACCGCGACCGAACAAGCGGTGCCGCGCTATCTCACCGGGCTGGGTACCGTGACGGCGGCCAATACCGTGACCGTGCGCAGCCGGGTCGACGGCCAGCTGCTGAGCCTTCACTTCCAGGAGGGACAGCAGGTCAAAGCCGGCGACCTGCTGGCGCAGATCGACCCCAGCCAGTTTAAAGTCGCCCTCGCCCAGGCGCAGGGTCAGCTGGCGAAAGATAACGCCACCCTGGCGAACGCCCGCCGCGATCTCGCCCGTTACCAGCAGCTGGTGAAAACCAACCTCGTCTCCCGCCAGGAGCTCGACACCCAGCAGTCGCTGGTGGTGGAATCCGCTGGCACCGTAAAGGCCGATGAAGCCGCCGTCGCCAGCGCCCAGCTGCAGCTCGACTGGACCCGCATCACCGCGCCGATTGATGGCCGCGTCGGCTTAAAGCAGGTGGATATTGGCAACCAGATCTCCAGCGGAGATACCACCGGGATTGTGGTTCTCACCCAGACGCACCCGATCGATGTGGTCTTCACCCTGCCGGAAAACAGCATCGCCACGGTGGTGCAGGCGCAGAAAGCGGGCAAAGCGCTCAGCGTCGAAGCCTGGGATCGCACCAATAAGCAGAAAATCAGCGTCGGCGAGCTGCTGAGTCTCGACAACCAGATCGATGCCACCACCGGGACCATTAAGCTGAAGGCGCGCTTCAGCAATCTGGATGACGCGCTGTTCCCCAACCAGTTCGTTAACGCCCGCCTGCTGGTGGATACCGAAGAGAACGCGGTGGTGATCCCCGCCGCCGCCCTGCAGATGGGCAACGAAGGGCATTTTGTGTGGGTGCTGAACGACGAGAACAAGGTCAGCAAACACAGCGTGACGCCCGGCATCCAGGACAGCCAGAAAGTGGTCATCAGCGCCGGGCTTTCCGCCGGGGATCGCGTAGTCACCGACGGGATTGACCGTCTGACCGAGGGGGCGAAGGTGGAAGTTGTCACCGCCAGCGGCAGCGAGCAGGCGCAGCCCGCTCCGCGCCAGAGCGGTAAACACGGAGCGCGTTCCTGATGCAGGTGTTACCCCCAGGCCGCACCGGCGGCCCGTCCCGGCTGTTTATTATGCGTCCGGTCGCCACCACTTTGCTGATGGTGGCGATCCTGTTAGCCGGGATCATCGGCTACCGCTTCCTGCCGGTCTCCGCTCTGCCGGAAGTCGATTACCCGACCATTCAGGTGGTTACCCTCTATCCGGGCGCCAGCCCGGATGTGGTGACCTCCGCTATCACCGCCCCGCTGGAGCGCCAGTTCGGCCAGATGTCCGGCCTTAAGCAGATGTCGTCGCAAAGCTCTGGCGGCGCCTCGGTAGTCACGCTGCAGTTCCAGCTGACCCTGCCGCTGGACGTCGCCGAGCAGGAAGTGCAGGCGGCCATTAACGCCGCCACCAACCTGCTGCCGAGCGATCTGCCCAACCCGCCGGTGTACAGCAAGGTGAACCCGGCGGATCCGCCGATCATGACTCTCGCCGTCACCTCCTCCGCGATCCCGATGACCCAGGTAGAGGATATGGTGGAGACCCGGGTGGCGCAGAAGATCTCCCAGGTTTCCGGCGTCGGTCTGGTGACCCTCGCCGGCGGCCAGCGCCCGGCGGTGCGGGTGAAGCTTAACGCCCAGGCCATTGCCGCCCTCGGCCTGACCAGCGAAACCGTGCGTACCGCTATCACCAGCGCCAACGTTAACTCGGCGAAAGGCAGCCTCGACGGCCCGGCTCGCGCGGTGACGCTTTCCGCTAACGATCAGATGCAGTCCGCTGAGGATTATCGCCGGCTGATTATCGCTTATCAGAACGGGGCGCCGATCCGTCTCGGCGATGTCGCCAGCGTCGAACAAGTGGCCGAAAACAGCTGGCTCGGGGCGTGGGCCAACCAGCAGCGGGCCATCGTGATGAACGTTCAGCGTCAGCCGGGGGCCAACATCATCGACACCGCCGACAGCATTCGCCAGATGCTGCCGCAGCTCACCGAGAGCCTGCCGAAATCGGTGAAGGTGCAGGTCCTCTCCGACCGGACCACCAACATTCGCGCCTCGGTGCGCGACACCCAGTTTGAGCTGATGCTGGCCATCGCCCTGGTGGTGATGATCATCTATCTGTTCCTGCGCAACGTCCCGGCGACCATTATTCCCGGCGTCGCGGTGCCGCTGTCGCTGGTGGGCACCTTCGCGGTGATGGTGTTCCTCGACTTCTCGATCAATAACCTGACGCTAATGGCCCTGACCATCGCCACCGGCTTTGTGGTGGATGACGCCATCGTGGTGATCGAGAACATCTCGCGCTATATCGAGAAAGGCGAGAAGCCGCTGGCCGCCGCGCTGAAAGGCGCCGGGGAAATCGGCTTCACCATTATCTCCCTTACCTTCTCGCTGATCGCGGTGCTGATCCCGCTGCTGTTTATGGGCGATATCGTCGGCCGTCTGTTCCGCGAATTCGCCGTCACCCTTGCCGTCGCTATTCTTATCTCGGCGGTGGTCTCCCTGACCCTGACGCCGATGATGTGCGCCCGCATGTTAAGCCACGAATCGCTGCGCAAGCAGAACCGTTTCTCCCGGGCCAGCGAGCGTTTCTTCGACCGAGTGATCGCCGTCTATGGCCGCTGGCTGAGCCGGGTGCTGAACCATCCATGGCTGACGCTCGGCGTCGCGCTGAGCACCCTGGCGCTGTCGATTATCCTGTGGGTCTTTATCCCGAAAGGCTTCTTCCCGATCCAGGATAACGGCATTATTCAGGGCACCCTCCAGGCGCCGCAGTCGGTCTCCTTCGCCAGCATGGCCGAGCGCCAGCGGCAGGTGGCCAGCATTATCCTTAAGGACCCGGCCGTGGAGAGCCTGACCTCGTTCGTCGGCGTCGACGGCACCAACCCGGCGCTGAACAGCGCCCGTCTGCAGATCAACCTCAAGCCGCTGGATGAACGCGATGACCGCGTCCAGACGATGATCAGCCGCCTGCAGCAGGCGGTGGACGGCGTCCCGGGCGTGGCGCTCTACCTGCAGCCGACCCAGGATCTGACCATCGACACCACGGTGAGCCGCACCCAGTACCAGTTCACCCTGCAGGCAAACTCCCTCGAGGCGCTGAGCACCTGGGTGCCGCCGCTGCTCAGCCGCCTGCAGGCCCAGCCGCAGCTGGCCGACGTCAGCAGCGACTGGCAGGACAAAGGCCTGGCCGCCTATATCAAGGTGGATCGCGACAGCGCCAGCCGCCTCGGCATCTCAATGGCCGATGTCGATAACGCGCTATACAACGCCTTCGGCCAGCGGCTGATCTCCACCATTTACACTCAGGCGAATCAGTATCGCGTGGTGCTCGAGCAGGATACCGAGGCGACGCCGGGCCTGGCGGCGCTGGATAATATCCGCCTGACCAGCAGCGACGGCGGCATCGTGCCGCTGACCGCCATCGCCACGGTGGAGCAGCGCTTTACCCCGCTGTCGGTGAACCACCTCGATCAGTTCCCGGTGACTACCATCTCGTTTAACGTCCCGGACAACTATTCGCTGGGCGAAGCGGTGGACGCGATCCTCGCCGCCGAACAGTCGCTGGATTTCCCGACCGATATCCGCACCCAGTTCCAGGGTAGCTCGCTGGCCTTCCAGTCGGCGCTCGGCAGCACCGTCTGGCTGGTGGTCGCCGCGGTGGTGGCGATGTATATCGTGCTGGGGGTGCTGTATGAAAGCTTTATCCATCCGATCACGATCCTCTCCACCCTGCCCACCGCCGGGGTCGGGGCGCTGCTGGCGCTGTGGCTGGCGGGCAGCGAGCTGGACGTGATCGCCATCATCGGCATCATTCTGCTGATCGGCATCGTGAAGAAGAACGCCATCATGATGATCGACTTCGCGCTGGCCGCCGAACGCGAACAGGGCATGCCGCCGCGGGAAGCGATCTACCAGGCCTGCCTGCTGCGTTTTCGGCCGATCCTGATGACGACCCTCGCCGCCCTGCTCGGCGCCCTGCCGCTGATGCTGAGCACCGGCGTCGGCGCGGAGCTGCGGCGTCCGCTGGGGATCGGCATGGTCGGCGGTCTGATGCTCAGCCAGGTGCTGACCCTGTTCACCACCCCGGTGATCTATCTGCTGTTCGACCGCCTGTCGCTGCACCTGAAGCGCCGCTTCCCGCGTCAGGAAGAGGAGGCGTAAGTGAAGTTTTTCGCCCTCTTCATTTACCGCCCGGTGGCGACGATCCTCATCTCGCTGGCCATCACCCTGTGCGGCATTCTTGGCTTCCGGCTGCTGCCGGTAGCCCCGCTGCCGCAGGTGGACTTCCCGGTGATCATGGTTAGCGCCTCGCTGCCGGGAGCCTCCCCGGAAACCATGGCCTCGTCGGTGGCCACCCCGCTGGAACGCTCCCTGGGACGGATAGCCGGGGTCAATGAGATGACCTCCTCCAGTTCGCTGGGCAGTACGCGCATCATTCTTGAGTTTAACTTCGACCGCGATATCAACGGCGCGGCGCGCGACGTTCAGGCGGCGATCAACGCCGCGCAAAGCCTGCTGCCGAGCGGGATGCCCAGCCGGCCGACCTACCGCAAAGCCAACCCGTCGGATGCGCCGATCATGATCCTGACGCTGACCTCGGACACCTACTCCCAGGGTGAGCTGTATGATTTCGCCTCCACCCAGCTGGCGCAGACCATCGCGCAGATCGACGGCGTGGGTGATGTCGACGTCGGCGGCAGCTCCCTGCCGGCGGTGCGCGTCGACCTCAATCCGCAGGCGCTGTTCAACCAGGGCGTGTCGCTGGACGCGGTGCGCACCGCCATCAGCGACGCTAACGTGCGCAAACCGCAGGGGGCGCTGGAGGACAGCGCGCACCGCTGGCAGGTGCAGACCAACGATGAGCTGAAGACCGCCGCCGACTATCAGCCGCTGATCGTCCACTACCAGAATGGCGCCGCAGTGCGACTGGGGGATGTCGCCACCGTCTCGGATTCGGTGCAGGACGTGCGCAACGCCGGGATGACCAACGCCAAACCGGCGATCCTGCTGATGATCCGCAAACTGCCGGAAGCCAATATTATCCAGACAGTGGACAGCATCCGCGCCCGCCTGCCGGAGCTGCAGCAGACCATTCCGGCGGCTATCGACCTGCAGATCGCCCAGGACCGCTCGCCGACCATCCGTGCTTCGCTGGAGGAGGTGGAGCAGACGCTGGTGATATCGGTGGCGCTGGTGATCCTCGTGGTATTCCTGTTCCTGCGCTCGGGGCGCGCCACGCTGATCCCGGCCGTCGCCGTCCCGGTTTCCTTAATCGGTACCTTCGCCGCGATGTATTTGTGCGGCTTCAGCCTCAATAACCTGTCGCTGATGGCTCTGACCATCGCCACCGGCTTCGTGGTGGATGACGCTATCGTGGTGCTGGAGAATATCTCCCGCCATCTGGAAGCGGGGATGAAACCTCTGCAGGCGGCGCTGCAGGGGAGCCGCGAAGTCGGCTTTACCGTGCTGTCGATGAGCCTGTCGCTGGTGGCGGTGTTTCTGCCGCTGCTGCTGATGGGCGGCCTGCCCGGCCGCCTGCTGCGCGAGTTCGCCGTCACCCTGTCGGTGGCGATCGGCATCTCGCTGGCGGTGTCCCTCACCCTGACGCCGATGATGTGCGGCTGGCTGCTGAAAAGCGGTAAGCCCCACCAGCCGACGCGCAACCGCGGCTTTGGCCGCCTGCTGGTGGCCGTGCAGGGCGGCTATGGGAAATCGTTAAAATGGGTGCTCAGGCACAGCCGGCTGACCGGCCTGGTGGTGCTCGGCACCATCGCCCTCAGCGTCTGGCTCTACATTTCGATCCCGAAAACCTTCTTCCCGGAGCAGGACACCGGGGTGCTGATGGGCGGCATTCAGGCCGACCAGAGCATCTCCTTCCAGGCGATGCGCGGCAAGCTGCAGGACTTTATGAAGATCATTCGCGAAGATCCGGCGGTGGATAACGTCACCGGCTTTACCGGCGGCTCGCGGGTCAACAGCGGGATGATGTTTATCACCCTCAAGTCGCGCGACCAGCGCCACGAGACGGCGCAGCAGGTGATCGACCGGCTGCGCAAAAAGCTGGCCAACGAGCCCGGGGCCAACCTGTTCCTGATGGCGGTGCAGGATATTCGCGTCGGCGGCCGGCAGTCGAACGCCAGCTATCAGTACACCCTGCTGTCCGACGACCTGTCGGCGCTTCGCGAGTGGGAGCCGAAGATCCGCAAAGCGCTGGCGGCGCTGCCTGAGCTGGCGGACGTCAACTCGGATCAGCAGGACAATGGCGCCGAAATGGACCTGGTCTATGACCGGGACACGATGTCGCGCCTCGGCATCAGCGTCCAGGACGCCAACAACCTGCTGAACAACGCCTTCGGCCAGCGGCAAATCTCCACCATCTACCAGCCGCTCAACCAGTACAAGGTGGTGATGGAGGTGGATCCGGCCTACACCCAGGACGTCAGCGCCCTCGACAAGATGTTTGTTATCAATAGCGAGGGCAAGCCGATCCCGCTGGCTTATTTCGCCAAATGGCAGCCGGCCAACGCCCCGCTGTCGGTGAACCACCAGGGGCTGTCGGCGGCGTCCACTATCTCCTTTAACCTCCCCACCGGCCGCTCGCTGTCGGAAGCCAGCGACGCCATTAACCGCACGATGACCCAGCTCGGGGTGCCGTCGAGCGTGCGCGGCTCCTTTGCCGGTACCGCTCAGGTGTTCCAGCAGACCATGAACGCGCAGGTGATCCTGATCCTCGCGGCCATCGCCACGGTCTATATCGTGCTGGGGATGCTGTATGAGAGCTATGTGCATCCGTTGACCATCCTCTCGACGCTGCCCTCCGCCGGAGTGGGCGCCCTGCTGGCGCTGGAGATATTCGATGCCCCGTTCAGCCTAATCGCCCTTATCGGGATCATGTTATTAATTGGCATCGTGAAGAAAAACGCCATCATGATGGTTGATTTTGCCCTTGAGGCGCAGCGCACCGGCAATCTGGCGCCGGAAGAGGCGATTTTCCAGGCCTGCCTGCTGCGTTTCCGGCCGATTATGATGACCACCCTGGCGGCGCTGTTCGGCGCCCTGCCGCTGGTGCTCTCCGGGGGCGATGGCTCTGAGCTGCGCCAGCCGCTGGGGATCACCATCGTCGGCGGTCTGGTGATGAGCCAGCTGTTAACGCTCTACACCACGCCGGTGGTCTATCTTTTCTTTGACCGTCTGCGGTTGCGTTTTTCGCGTCACTCCTCTCAACCGGTAAGCGAATAACATGACAGACCTCCCGGCCAGCGTGCGCTGGCAGCTATGGATAGTGGCGTTCGGCTTCTTTATGCAGTCGCTGGACACCACCATCGTTAACACCGCCCTCCCCTCGATGGCCAAAAGCCTCGGGGAGAGCCCGCTGCATATGCATATGATCATCGTCTCCTATGTCCTGACGGTGGCGGTCATGCTCCCGGCCAGCGGCTGGCTGGCCGACCGGGTCGGGGTGCGCAATATCTTCTTCACCGCCATCGTGCTGTTTACCGCCGGGTCGCTGTTTTGCGCCCAGGCCAGCACCCTTGACCAGCTGGTGATGGCGCGGGTGCTGCAGGGGGTCGGCGGCGCGATGATGGTGCCGGTCGGTCGCCTGACGGTAATGAAGATCGTCCCGCGCGATCAGTACATGGCGGCGATGACTTTCGTCACCCTGCCGGGCCAGGTTGGCCCGCTGCTCGGCCCGGCGCTGGGCGGGGTGCTGGTGGAGTACGCTTCCTGGCACTGGATCTTCCTCATCAATATCCCGGTGGGGATCGTCGGCGCCATCGCCACCCTCTGCCTGATGCCCAACTACACTCTGCAGACCCGGCGCTTCGATCTCTCCGGCTTTCTGCTGCTGGCCGCCGGGATGGCGACCCTGACCCTGGCGCTGGACGGCCAGCGAGGGCTCGGTATATCGTCACACTGGCTGGCGGGGCTGGTGGCCGTCGGCCTCGCCGCCCTGCTGCTGTACCTGTGGCACGCCCGCGGTAACGCCCGGGCGCTGTTCAGCCTCAACCTGTTTCGTAACCGCACCTTCTCCCTCGGCCTCGGCGGCAGCTTCGCCGGACGCATCGGCAGCGGCATGCTGCCGTTTATGACTCCGGTGTTTCTGCAGATTGGCCTCGGCTTCTCCCCCTTTCACGCCGGGCTGATGATGATCCCGATGGTGCTCGGCAGCATGGGCATGAAGCGGATCGTGGTCCAGGTGGTCAACCGCTTTGGCTACCGCCGCGTACTGGTCGCCAGCACCCTGGGCCTGGCCGCCGTCAGTCTGCTGTTTATGTTTAGCGCCCTGGCCGGCTGGTATTACGCGCTGCCGCTGGTCCTGTTTCTGCAGGGGATGATCAACTCCAGCCGCTTCTCCTCAATGAATACCCTGACGCTGAAAGATCTCCCGGACGATCTGGCCAGCAGCGGCAACAGCCTGCTGTCGATGGTGATGCAGCTGTCGATGAGTATCGGCGTGACCATCGCCGGGCTGCTGCTGGGGCTGTATGGCCAGCAGCATATGAGCCTCGACGCCGCCAGCACCCATCAGGTCTTTCTCTATACCTATCTTAGCATGGCGGCGATCATCGCCCTCCCGGCGCTCATCTTTTCCCGGGTACCGGATGACGTCGGCACTAATACCGTCATCCGTCGACGCAACAGGAGTGGATCGTGAAATTTTGGCGCCCGGGCATTACCGGTAAGCTGTTCCTCGCTATTTTCGCCACCTGCATCGTGCTGCTGATCAGCATGCACTGGGCGGTGCGTATCAGTTTCGAACGTGGGTTTATCGACTACATCAAGCGCGGTAATGAGCAGCGGTTAACCATGCTCAGCGACGCGCTGAGTGAGCAGTATGCCCAGCACGGCAGCTGGGCGTTTCTGCGCAACAACGACCGCTTTATCTTCCAGCTGCTGCGCACCTTCGAACGGGATAACGACGACCGTTCGCCGCCGGGACACGGCATGAAGCCGGGTCCGATGGAGGGTCAGGGGCCGGATGGGCCGCCGCCGGATGGGCCGCCCGACGGCCCCAGCGACACCCCGCCGCCGAGGCCGGAAATGCCGCCCCACGGCTGGCGCACCATGTTCTGGGTGGTCGATCAGTCGGGCCGCGTGCTGGTGGGGCCCCGTGAGCGCGTACCGGAGGACGGCACCCAGCGCAGCATTGTGGTCAACGGCGTGGAGGTAGGCAAAGTGATCGCCTCGCCGGTAGAGCGGCTGACGCGCAATACCGATATTAACTTCGACCGGCAGCAAAAGCGCACCAGCTGGCTGATTGTCGCCCTTGCCACCCTGCTTGCCGCGCTGGCCACTTTCCCGCTGGCCCGCGGCCTGCTGGCGCCGGTGAAGCGGCTGGTGGAAGGCACCCATAAGCTGGCGGCGGGCGACTTTTCCACCCGCGTGACGGTGACCGGCGGCGACGAGCTCGGCCGCCTGGCGCAGGATTTCAACCAGCTCGCCAGCACCCTGGAGCGCAACCAGCAGATGCGTCGCGATCTGATGGCCGATATCTCCCATGAGCTGCGTACTCCGCTGGCGGTGCTGCGCGGCGAGCTGGAGGCGATTCAGGACGGAGTCCGGCGCTTCACCCCCGAGTCCATCCCCTCCCTGCAGGCCGAGGTGGCTACCCTCACCAAGCTGGTGGACGACCTCCATCAGCTGTCGATGTCCGATGAGGGGGCGCTGGCCTACCAGAAAACGTCGCTGGATATCATCACCCTGCTGGAGGTGGCCGCGGGCGCTTTTCGCGAGCGCTTCGCCAGCCGGCAGCTGAGCATTCAGGTGTCGCTCCCCGAGCAGGCGATGATCTTCGGCGACCGCGACCGCCTGATGCAGCTCTTCAACAATCTGCTGGAGAACAGCCTGCGCTATACCGACAGCGGCGGCAGCCTGCACATCACCGCCCGCCGCAGCGGCCGGATGCTGGTGATTGACTTCGCCGACAGCGCCCCCGGCGTCAGCGATGAGCAGCTGGCCCGCCTGTGCGAACGCTTTTACCGGGCGGAAGGATCGCGCAATCGCGCCAGCGGCGGCTCCGGCCTCGGACTGGCGATTTGCCTCAATATTGTCGCGGCCCACGGCGGCACCCTGCGTGCCGACCATTCGCCTTTTGGCGGGGTTAGCATTAAAGTTGAGTTACCTCTGGAACATGATTTACCGAGAGACGTATGACTGAATTGCCTGTAGATGAAAACACCCCACGCATTCTTATCGTGGAAGATGAACCGAAGCTCGGCCAGCTGCTGATTGATTATCTGCAAGCCGCCGGCTATGCGCCTACGCTGATTAACCACGGTGACAAGGTCCTGCCCTACGTTCGGCAGACGCCGCCGCACCTGATCCTGCTGGATCTGATGCTGCCCGGCACCGACGGTCTGACGTTGTGCCGGGAAATTCGCCGCTTCTCCGACGTTCCGGTGGTGATGGTGACGGCGAAAATCGAAGAGATCGACCGACTGCTGGGGCTGGAAATTGGCGCCGACGACTATATCTGCAAGCCCTACAGCCCGCGGGAAGTGGTCGCCCGGGTGAAAACCATTCTTCGCCGCTGCAAGCCGCAGCGCGATCTGCAGGCGCTGGACGCCCAGAGCCCGCTGATTGTCGACGAAGGTCGTTTTCAGGCCTCCTGGCGCGACAAGCTGCTGGACCTCACTCCCGCCGAGTTCCGGCTGCTGAAAACCCTCTCCCAGGAGCCGGGCAAGGTCTTCTCCCGCGAACAGTTGCTCAACCATCTGTATGACGATTATCGGGTAGTCACCGACCGCACCATCGACAGCCACATCAAAAACCTGCGGCGCAAGCTGGAGGCGCTGGACGCCGAGCAGTCGTTTATTCGCGCGGTGTATGGCGTTGGCTATCGCTGGGAAGCAGACGCCTGCCGACTGGCGTAGTTAGCCTTTTCCCGGCTCGCGCTGCGCTTAGCCGGGCTACAAGTTCACCGCCATCTGCACACCGTAGCCCGGGTA
Organism: Klebsiella sp. 2019SCSN059; assembly: GCF_021739525.1. NCBI lineage: Bacteria > Pseudomonadati > Pseudomonadota > Gammaproteobacteria > Enterobacterales > Enterobacteriaceae > Klebsiella > Klebsiella sp. 2019SCSN059. Next base: position 12,972 of record NZ_JAKKOM010000032.1, read on the forward strand.
AGGCGTTTATGCCGCAACCCGGGGAACTCCAGAGCCTATCCCCCCAGGCGTTATGAGTGCTGTCAGTGTGAGCACTGCCCAGGTTCAAAATGGCAAACAAATTAGCCATACTGAAAGATATCCATCCGATATTTACTCCCCTTCGCCGCGGCGCTACAATGCCCGCCCTTAATGTGGGGACACTCCCCAACTCGCCGCGCCAGGTGCGGCGAATCTGACCTGTCATCAGAACGAGAACACCATGTTTAAACCAGAACTCCTCTCCCCGGCGGGAACGCTGAAGAATATGCGCTACGCTTTCGCCTATGGCGCTGACGCCGTTTATGCCGGCCAGCCGCGCTACTCGCTGCGCGTGCGTAACAACGAATTCAATCACGAAAATCTGCAGCTCGGCATCAATGAAGCCCACGCGCTGGGTAAAAAATTCTATGTGGTGGTCAACATCGCCCCGCATAACGCCAAGCTGAAAACGTTTATTCGCGATCTGAAGCCGGTGGTGGAGATGGGGCCGGACGCGCTGATCATGTCCGATCCGGGTTTAATCATGCTGGTGCGGGAACACTTCCCGGCGATGCCGATCCATCTTTCAGTGCAGGCCAACGCTGTCAACTGGGCGACGGTCAAATTCTGGCAGCAGATGGGGCTCACCCGCGTGATCCTGTCGCGTGAACTGTCGCTGGATGAAATCGAAGAGATTCGCCGCCAGGTGCCGGAGATGGAGATCGAGATTTTCGTCCACGGCGCGCTGTGCATGGCCTACTCCGGCCGCTGCCTGCTCTCCGGGTATATCAACAAGCGCGACCCGAACCAGGGGACCTGCACCAACGCCTGCCGCTGGGAATACAACGTGGCGGAAGGCAAAGAGGACGACGTCGGCAACATCGTCCACAAATATGAGCCGATCCCGGTGCAGACCGTGGAGCCCACTCTCGGCATCGGCGCGCCGACCGATAAAGTCTTTATGATTGAGGAAGCCAAACGTCCAGGCGAGTACATGACCGCCTTTGAGGACGAGCACGGCACCTACATCATGAACTCGAAAGATCTGCGGGCTATCGCCCACGTTGAGCGTCTGACCCAGATGGGCGTTCACTCGCTGAAGATCGAAGGCCGCACCAAATCCTTCTACTACTGCGCGCGCACCGCTCAGGTTTACCGCAAGGCCATCGACGATGCCGCCGCCGGCAAACCGTTCGATACCAGCCTGCTGGAGACCCTGGAGGGGCTGGCCCACCGCGGGTACACCGAAGGCTTCCTGCGCCGCCATACCCATGACGATTACCAGAACTATGAGTACGGCTACTCCCTCTCCGAGCGCCAGCAGTTTGTCGGCGAATTCACCGGGGAGCGTAACGGCCCGCTGGCGGCCGTGGCGGTCAAAAATAAGTTCAGCGTCGGCGACAGCCTCGAGCTGATGACCCCGCAGGGTAACGTCAACTTCACCCTCGAGCATATGGAAAATGGCAAAGGCGAAGCCATGCCGGTGGCCCCGGGCGATGGTTATACCGTATGGTTGCCTGTGCCGGACGACTTGCCCCTGCAGTATGCGCTGCTGATGCGCAACTTCACTGGTCAGACAACCAGAAATCCGCACGGTAACTAGTTAATTTGCGTTATTTTTTCATGATGTAAGGATATTAGAATCGGATCACATACCGTTTCGATCGAAACAGGTATCATCCATTTCGCTGAAAAACATAACCCATAAATGCTAGTTGTACCAGGAACCACCTCCTTAGCCTGCGTAATCTCCCTTACGCGGGCTTATTTTTTTGCCTCTCCTCCGGTCTTCGCTTGCGTCATGCGGTACACTTTATGCAACATTAAGCAATAAAGGTTCCCTTGATGATGTCTACGTTTCCTGCCAGCTTACTGATCCTTAACGGCAAAGGTGCCAATGAACCGCAGTTACGCGAGGCGGTTAACCTGTTACGCGACGAAGGGATCGATATTCACGTCCGCGTCACCTGGGAAAAGGGCGATGCCGTGCGGTTTATCGATGAAGCCCTGCAGCTGAACGTTGAAACGGTGATCGCCGGCGGCGGCGACGGCACCATTAATGAAGTGGCGACCGCGCTGGTGGAGCGCGGTAGCAAGATGGCGCTGGGGATTTTACCGCTGGGCACGGCCAACGACTTTGCCACCAGCGTCGGCATTCCGCAGGATCTGGCCAGCGCCCTCAAGCTGGCGATCGTCGGCCGCGATGTGCCGATAGATATCGCCCGGGTGAATGATAAAACCGGCTTTATTAATATGGCGACCGGCGGGTTCGGCACCCGAATCACCACCGAAACGCCGGAAAAACTCAAAGCCGCGCTCGGCGGTGTCTCTTATTTAATCCATGGTCTGATGCGTATGGATACCCTGAAGCCGGACCGCTGCGAGATCCGCGGAGAGAACTTTCACTGGCAGGGCGATGCGCTGGTCATCGGCATCGGCAACGGCCGCCAGGCCGGCGGCGGCCAGCAGTTGTGCCCGGAGGCGTTGATTAACGATGGTTTGCTGCATCTGCGCATTTTCACCGGCGAAGAGCTGATCCCTGCCCTGTTCAGCACCCTGGCGAATCCGGAAAACTCGCCGAATATTGTTGACGGTGTCTCCTCATGGTTTGAGATCACCGCCCCCCATGAGATGACCTTTAACCTCGACGGCGAGCCGCTCAGCGGCAAAACCTTCCGCATGGAGCTGTTACCGGCGGCCCTGCGCTGCCGGCTGCCGCCCGACTGCCCGCTGCTACGTTGATCAGGCTTCGCAAAGCAAAGACGGCGCCCGGCTGGTATACAGCAGCCGGGTTCGTTGATTGAGCCTCTGAATGTTAAGGTAAAACGGCACCTGCGGCTGCAGGAAAAACCTGGGCAGGATATCGATCCAAACACCGCACTTACATTAATAGACGATATCTACAACCTCAAACTCCTATAATATCAAATAATTACCCATTAAAATGGGCGCATCTGCCGTGAGACAATGCGCCATCAAGCTTAGTACTCCGCCACCTCGCGCGCCATTTCGCGCGTATATTGCCGACTGGCGTTAACCAGCATCTGCGTATAGGCCGTCCGCGCCTCGCCGCTGACCAACGCATCGACCGTCAGGGTTTCGAGGATCTTCCCGTACTGCATCACCGCCACTTTCTGGCATAAGTGGGCAATAACCCCAAGATCGTGGGTGACCATCAGGTAAGTGAGCTTCGCCTCCCGCTGCAATTCCGCCAGCAGGTTAAGGATCTCAGCCTGCACCGACACATCCAGCGCCGACGTCGGCTCATCCAGCAGCAGCACCTGAGGCTCAAGAATCAGCGCTCTGGCTATCGCCACGCGCTGCCGCTGCCCGCCGGAGAGCTGATGCGGATAGCGCTCACGAAAAGCGCGGTTGAGGCCAACTTTATCCAGCAGCGCATTGATCCGCCGGTCGCGGTCATTGAAACGATGGATCTGCAGCGGCTCTTCGAGGATATCGCCAATGGTGTGACGGGGATGCAGCGATCCGTAGGGGTCCTGAAATACCATCTGCACCTGACGGCAGCGCTCGCGGCTAATTTCATGCCCTAAGGGCTGAGCATCGATGGTCAGTTCCCCCTGCCAGTGGGTAAACAGCCCCGCCAGGCACTTGAGCACCGTCGTTTTACCGGAACCGGACTCTCCTACCAGACCGTAGATCTCGCCGGGCTTAACGTGGAAACTGACGTCATACAGCACCTGGTTACGCTTCTCCCCCTCGCCAAACGCGAGGTTGAGATGTTGAACTTCAATCATTATCCGCTCCTTAATCCGTTAACCAGCTGGCCTGACGCTGCAGCACCGGCAGTATCGGGCGACGATGCTGCATATCCGGCAGCGAGTTAATCAATCCCTGAGTGTAGGGGTGACGGGCGTTATCGAGATCTTTAGCGGCGATGGACTCCACTACCCGTCCGGCGTACATCACCAGTACGCGGTCGCAGAAGCTGCGCACCAGGTTGATATCGTGGCTGATAAAAATCAGCCCCAGCCCGCGCGACTGAACCAGGTCATCCAACAGGCCCAGCACCTGCAGGCGCACCGACACGTCCAGCGCGGAGGTGGGCTCATCGGCAATGATCAGTTCCGGGTCGGTAATCAGCATCATGGCGATCATGATGCGCTGCCCCTGTCCGCCGGATATTTCATGCGGATAAAGCTGATAAACGCGCTCCGGCTGGCGAATACGCACCACCTCCAGCATCTCCAGCGCCCTGGCTTTCGCCTCATCTTTGCGCCCGGGATGATGAGTAAGCCAGGCCTCGGCGATTTGCTTACCCACGCAGACCACCGGATTAAGCGAATATTTCGGGTCCTGCATAATCATAGAGATACGTTTGCCGCGTACGCCGCGCATCTGCGCTTCGCTAAGATGCTGCAGATCGAGGTCGGCAAACTGCATCCGGCTGGCGCTGACGCGGGCCTTTTTCGGATGCAGCTGCAGCAGCGCGCGCCCAACGGTGGACTTACCCGAACCGGACTCGCCGACAATGGCCAGCTTCTCATGCCCCAGCTGGAAGGAGACGCCGCGCACGGCGTGGGTCACCGCGCTACCGTTAACAAAGTCGACACACAAATCGCGCACGTCGAGCAGCGGAGCATTATTCACTGCGGGGATCGAGGATGTCACGTAGGCCATCTCCTAAGAAGTTGAACGCTAAGCTATTGATCAGAATCGCCAGCCCCGGAATGGTTACGACCCACCAGCACTCCATCATATAAGTGCGCCCGCTGGAGATCATCGCTCCCCACTCCGGCTCTGGCGGCTGCGCGCCGAGGCCGAGAAAGCCGAGGCCGGCCGCGGTCAGAATGATCCCGGCCATATTCATGGTGATACGGATAATGACCGAGGGCAGACACAGCGGCACGATATGGCGCCAGAGGACGCGGGCCGATGAAGCGCCCTGCAGACGCACGGCGGAGATAAAATCGGCCTGGCGCAGAGAGAGCGTTTCGGCGCGCGCCAGACGGGCAATCGGCGGCCAGGCGGTCAGCGTGATGGCGATAACCACGTGCTCCAGCCCCGGTCCTAAAGCGGCGACAAACGCCAGCGCGAGGACCAGACTCGGGAAGGAGATGAAAATATCGGTGACGCGCATCAGCACCATATCGACTTTACCGCCGAAATAGCCGGCGCTGACGCCCAGCAGCAGCCCGAGCGGACCGACGGTCACCGAGACCAGCAGCACGATATAGAGCGTGATGCGGGAGCCGTACACCAGACGACTAAAGATATCCCGGCCAAACTCATCGGTGCCGAACCAGTGCTGTGCATTCGGCGCGACCAGCGCACTATTCAGGTCCTGTACCAGCGGGTTATAAGGCGCAATCAGCGGCGCGAAAATCGCCACCACCAGCAGCAGAAAGATAATGCCTCCGCCGATGGCCGTGAGCGGATTGCGCGCCATTTTGCCGATAAACCCGACGGCCCGCGCCGCCGCGCGTTGCAGCCGCTGACGGCCTTCGCCCGCACCGCCCGAAAGCGGCGAATCCAGAGAAACGGTCATGATTTTGTCCTCGGGTCAAAGAATTGATACAGCAGGTCGGAGAGCAGGTTGAGCATCACGAAGATCACGCCCACCAGCAGCACGCAGCCCATCACCGCATTCATATCGCCCAGCAGCAGGCTACCGGTAAGGTAGGAGCCGAAACCCGGCCATGAGAAGACGGTTTCAATCAGCACCGCGCCTTCCAGCAGCGCGCCGTAGGCCAGCGCCACCACCGTCAGCAGCTGCACGAGGATGTTACGAAACGCATGGTTCCAGATAACCTGACGCTCGGTCAGCCCTTTCACCCTCGCGGTAATAATGAACTCCTGCGACAGCTGGGCCAGCATAAAGCTGCGGGTCATACGGCTGATATAAGCCAGCGAGTGAAAACCCAGCAGCGAGGCGGGAAGAATCAGATGATTAATGGCGTTCCAGAACACCTGTCCGTTTCCTGCCAGCAGCGCATCAACGGTCATCAGGCCGGTACGGCGCGGCACAATGCCGTCCAGACCGAGGTCTACCCGCCCGGCGCCGCCCACCCAGCCGAGCCAGGCATAGAAAACCAGCAGCCCCATCATTCCGACCCAGAAAATCGGCGTCGAGTAGCCCGCCAGGCTGATAATGCGTACCACATAATCGGAGAAGCTATTGCGTCGCGCCGCCGCCAGCACGCCCAGCGGAATTCCGAGACCCGCGCCGACGAGAATCGCCATCGTCGCCAGCTCCATGGTGGCCGGGAAGACGCGGATAATATCGTCCACCACCGGTTTCCCGGTCAGCAGCGCATTGCCCAGATCGCCGTGCAGCAGGTTGACGAAATAGATGCCAAACTGGGTGGCCAGCGATTTATCAAACCCCAGTTGCTGGTAAACCTGCTGATAGGTACTCTGGTCAGCATCCGGACCGACGATCGCCAGCACCGGGTCGATAGGCATGACGCGGCCAATGGTAAAGGTCAGCAGCAGCAGGCCGAACAGCGTAATCACCACCTGCAGCAGCCGTTTGGATAAGCGCCGGCCGCGTGAGCCGGGCGCAAGGATTGCGGTACTCATCCTTTCTCTCCTTCGCGGACTTTATAGACGTCACGCAGAAAAGTGGTGGCGGAGGGGTGCGGCTGATACTCCCGTACCTCGTTGCGCACGACGACCGAATCAACCATCTGCGAAAGCGGAATTAAAGCCGGAACCAGCTGGTCGTAGCGTGTCTGGATGGCCTGGTAGTCAGCCACCTGTTTTTGCGGATCGCGTTCCAGCAGGGCCTGGTCAATCATCGTATTAAGCTGCGGGTCGTAAAAACCGGTACGCCAGCCCTGAAAGTTGGTCAGACGCGCCTCATCGCTGTTATCCGGGTTATAGACCAGCGCGCGCAGGCTGGAGTGCGGATGCGGCTCCATTCCGCTGCCGCCGCGTCCCACCAGCAGGTCAAATTTACGCTCGCGCATCGCGCCGTAGATCTGGTTACCGGTGCCGGTGATGATTTTGGCGTTAATCCCCGCCTGCATCAGCGTCGACTGCACGGCGATAGCGATGTTAAGAAATGGCTGATCGGAGAGGACCCGCAGCGTGGTATCAAAGCCGTTGGGATAACCCGCTTCCGCCAGCAGCTTTTTCGCCCGCGCCACGTCCAGCTTATAGCCAGGGTCAGGCAGCGTAGACGGTATGCCCGCCTTAATCGGTCGCTGGTGCAGCACACCGTAGCCCGGCATCAGCGCTTTATTGATACCCTGGTAATCAATCAGATAGCGCACCGCTTCGCGCACTTTCGGTTGGGCGAAGTGCGCCTCTTTCATGCTCATCGCCACGTAGTACATGGTGCCGCGCTGCACCGCATCGACGGTCAGCTGCGGGTCGCTGCGCAGGGCGTTGATATCGGAAACCGCCATGTTGTTGGCAATATCGAGGTCGCCTTTTTCGATCATCAGGCGCAGAGTTTGCGACTCCTGGAAATGGCGCAGCACCACGCGGCTCATTTTCGCCTCGCCGCGCCAGTAGTCAGGATTGCGCTTCATGCGCAGCACCTCTTTTGCCTGCCAGGTTTCCAGCGTAAACGGCCCGGAACCGGCTTCATGGGTGGTTAGCCAGCGGTTGCCCCAATCGTTATCCTGCTGGTGGCTTTGCACCGTTTTACTGTCCAGCACCCCGAGGTTGCCCAGCGCCGCCAGCGAGTAAATCACCAGTTGCGGATCGTTATCTTTGGGTAATACGATTTGCACCGTGAAGCGGTCCGGCGCGCTGACCTGGCTGTCGATATTTTTCTTACTGAAGCCATAGGATTTCCATACCGAGGCCTGGGCCAGGTTGAGGTGCAGGATGCGCCGCATCGACCACACCACATCGGCGGCGGTCAGCAGGTTACCGGAGTGAAACTTGACGTCGTCGCGCAGATGAAAGGTCAGGGTTTTGCCGTCGGGGCTGATATCCCAGGATTTCGCCAGCGCGGGCCTAACGTCGGTGAGCTGTTCAGGGTCAAGCTCTACCAGCGAGTCGTAGAGGTTGACCACGATTCCCACCACTTCGTTACCGGTCATCGCCGCCGGGTCAAGGGTGAGCAGGTTATTCATATTCATGCCGATGATAAGCTGATCGGGCGGCGTTTTCGCCACCGCCGCCCCGCTTCCCATCGACACGGCGAGCGTGAATAAGCACGCTGCCAGTAGGGAGTTTTTTTTCATATCTCTGTTTGCCTGTACTGTAGGGTACATGTTGCCGGATGGCGGCATTTTCGCTTTATCCGGCCTACCGGGCCGCAGACCCGATAAGCGCAGCGCCATCGGGCATTTATTTTTTTGAATCAGTCGTGGCTAACGGTATTGGCTTCGATATACGCAAAATTAATGTCTTCGCCGAGGCCCGGACGTTGTGACAAATGCACAAATCCCTGGTCATCCATCGGGTCAACAATGCTATTGAGATAAGCCGCCGGTTCATCGTAGTCGAGGAACGGATGCAGCAGGCCGCGCTCGTACCAGCGGCAGTTGCGGATCGCGCCGACCACCGCCAGGCTTGCCGCGCCGTTGCCGTGGACTTCGCAATCCATGCCGAAAGATTCCGCCAGCGCCGCGACCTTCATGGTCGGGGTAATACCGCCCACGCCGTTAGCGCCGGCGCGCAGAATGTCGCACGCTCCGGCTTTCACCCATTCGGCGCGCATGTGGTGCTTGCCGCCGAAGCTCTCCGGCCCGACGATGGGGATCGACAGGTTTTCCGCCAGCCACGCGTAGGAGGACATCGAATCCTCCTCCATCGGCTCTTCAAACCAGGCGAAATTGAGTTTTTCCAGCTCTTTGCCGATCCACAGAGCCTCGGCGCGGCTGTACCAGTGATAGCCGTCAATCATCAGGTCAATATCCGGCCCTACCGCTTCGCGCACCGCCGCGCAGGCTTTAATATCCATTTTGGGATTGGGCGCAAAAGAGATTGGCGGCATCCAGGTGTGCAGCTTGATGGCCTTGTAGCCGCGGGCGACCAGCTTTTCGGCAAAGGCGGCATACTCCTCCGGGGTCGACAGACCACCCGGCAGATCGTCGCCGCACATCGTGCTGCCGTAAGCCGGGACGGTGTCGCGATAGCCGCCGAGCAGCTTGTAAACCGGCATCTTAAGGCTGCGGCCTATCAGGTCCCACAGCGCCTGTTCAACAAACGACAGCGCGCGCTCCGTTAGCTGATGTGCGCTGCCGCGCTGCCAGTGGTTAAGATCCTGCCAGATACGCTCGCGGTTAAACGGGTCCTGCCCCACCAGCACTTTGCGAAAAAAAGTATTCACCACGAACGGGCGCACGACTTCCGGAGGCGCAAACGAAAAACCCTGCGCCCCATCATCAGCGGTGATGGTCAGCATCGCCATTTTGGCCATGCTTTCAGCCCCTGGATGGGAGTGCCCGGCGCTGTCGGAAACCCGACGAGTGGGATACTGGAAAACGGTGACATTCACAGATTCAATTTTCATGCTCAATCCTTATCACGGCCAAATCCGATCGACAGAGGTAAATCGGCAAAGCGGTTTCACATTATTGAAAATATGTTTCAATATATAATCTAAGCACAATTACGTAGCAGTGCCTCGGACAAACACCGCTAAGCAAGGCCATAAATTTGGGCATTGGCACAACAAGACGTGACTGTTTTCACAAAAGATGAGCGAAATATGAGGCGGATCGGCATGGAGAAAAAAGGGCGTGAGCGCAGAAAAGAGAGTGACCGACCGTGTACATCCCGGGATTTTCTGCGCTCACGAAAGCGTAAGTTATGCGACCGCCGCTGGCTCGGCGTTAAGCGCTTCCAGCAGTTCAGGTAAAGTTTGATAGCGGCCGACAGCGGCCTGATAGCGCCCCTGTCGGCTATCTTCGGCAACCACCGCCGTGGGAATACCGGCGGCCTGAGCCGCGCAAAAACCGTTGTAACTGTCTTCAATCACCAGGCACTGGCTGGCGTTGAGATTGAGCTTGCGCAGCGTCGTCAGGTACACCGCCGGGTGCGGTTTGCCGCGTGGTTCATCATCCGCGCTGGAAACCACGTCGAAAAAGTGCCAGAGCGAGAGCTTGTTCAGCACAGCGGCAATAACCTGGCGGGATGATGACGTGGCGAGCGCAATCTGATAGCCCGCCTCGCGAAAATAGCGTAACGCCTCATGCACGCCGTGCATCGGCTCGCCTTCGGTGGCGATCAGGCCGGTAATACGCTGCAATATCGCGGCTTCAAGCCGCTGCGGGTCAAGATCAAGCTGAAAATAGCGGCACCAGGTGCCAGCGATTTCGTCGAGGCGTTTGCCTTTGGTGAGGGTTTCACACTCATCCACGCTCGCCGTTGCGCCCCACTGCGCGAGGGCGTCAATCTGCGCCTGTCGCCACAGCGCCTCGGAATCAATAATTACGCCATCCATGTCAAAAATAACCGCCTGCATACTCATTCGTTCACCTCATTAAGGCTGGCATGCGCTTCATGCCAGCCGCATCACCTAAGAGAATTCAACCTGCTCGCGGGCGGTTGCTTCCTTGTGGGAGAACCCCGGCTGCTCCACGCGGATAAAGGCGCAGAGGAAAAAGGCCACCACGTACAATGCGGTGTAGGCGATCACCACCCCGATGGTGCTGAAGAACGGCAGCAACACCACGGCAATCGCCGGCGCGAGAAAGTTCGACATCCCCGCCGACAGGTTATAGACCGAAATCGCCGCGCCTTTGTGCTTCGGCTCCAGCGCCGGGAACACGGCGGCCAGCGGCACGAAGGCGGCGACAAAGATCCCGAGGGCGATGGCGGGGATCAGCGCCATCGCAAAGCTATGGCCAAAGTGCTGAGGGATGTAGTAAAACGCCAGGCTGGAGAGCGCCATCCCGATGCAGCCGAACCAGCGCACCACCTTCATCCAGCCCAGTTTTTCCCCCAGGATCCCCCACAGCACGTTAGAGAAAATGGTGGTGAAGAAGAAGACTGCCCATACCTGGAGCCATTCTGAAGTGGTGAAGCCCAGCTCATCGACAAACATCATCGGCATAATGACCGCAAAACCGAACAGCGAGAGGGTATTGATAATCCTGACCATGCTCGACAGCAGAATATTGCGGTTGGTATAGAGCAGCGTCGCGGCGCGTCCCAGCTCGGAAAATTTCTGGCGAGTGGTGAGATTCTGCATATGCTGCGGCCTTTGAATATGGCGCAGGGAAGCCAGGGCAATCACGCCCCCGGTGACGCAGAAGGCCAGCGCCAGCCATAAAGTCCCCAGTTCGCCAATGTGCGGAATGGTGAAGCTCGGAATATAACTGCCGAACACGCCGATGCCGATGGAATAGACCGCCCAGAACCAACCGATGGCCGAGCTGGCATTGTCGCTTTTGACGTTATGGACAATCGCCACGATAAACGAGTAGAGGAACAGCGGATAGGCGAAGCCGCGGATGCCGTAGAAAATCAGGATCAGCGCATAGTTGGCGTGACCGAGGCCGAAAACGAGGAACAGCACGTGGAACACGCACCACAGCACGAAGCCAATCATCATCGTTTTCAGCGGGGTGATAATTTCCGCCACCACGCCGGAAATCCACGCCGACAGCGCGGCGGCCAGGCCGTAGAGGGTAAAGGCAAAGGAGGCCTCCGCCGGAGAGAAGCCGAGCGCTTTGATATAGTGCGACATAAAGGCTAATTCGAAACCGTCGCCGGTCATAAATACGGCAATGGCAATGTATCCCCAGAGCAGGTTCAGGGGTAAACCGAGCCACTGTTTATTATTGATAGACATAATGACCTCGTTTTCAGGGTACAGGGTGGCCGCTCCGCAACGTGCAACGCAGCGGCTGTTATGATGAAAATCAGTGCTGCCGATAATTCAGATCGTTTAAATACAGGTCTTTAAACTGCGCGTAGCGTTGCATCAGGGTGTGGTGGCGAACGGGATCCGCACGCCAGGTCTGCCAGACTTCCGGTTTTTCACACACCGCGGCAATCGGTTTGCCCGCTGCCAGACAGGCCAGCCGCGCCGCGCCCAGAGCGCCGCCCGTCTCTCCCCCTTTATGGGTCACCACCGGCATAGCGAGAATATCGGCCAGCAGCTGGGCCCAGAACGGACTGCGGGCGCCGCCGCCCACCAGCGAGCACTGCGCGATCGACGTACCGCTCTCTTTCAACACCTGCAGGCCGTCGTTGATACCGAAGCTCACCCCTTCCAGCACCGCGTAGCCAAGCTGAGCACGCAGGCTGGCGTGGGTCAGGCCCCAGAACATGCCGCGCGCATCAGGATCGTTATGCGGAGTACGTTCACCGGAGAGATAGGGCAAAAAGAACGGGGCGTGGGCTTTCTCCTCCTCGCTGAGCTCGGCAATTTCCGCCAGCAGCGCCACCTCCGTGGTGCCGGTCAGGCGGCAGAACCACTGCAAACAGCTGGCGGCGCTCAGCATGACGCTCATCTGGTGCCACAGGTTCGGCAGCACGTGACAAAACGCATGTACCGCCGACTGCGGCGCCGGACGATAGGCGTCGGTCACCACAAACAGCACCCCGGAGGTGCCGAGCGAAATAAACGCATCCCCCGGCGAGACCGCGCCGACGCCAATGGCGCTAACCGCGTTATCCCCCCCGCCCCCGGCCACCACCACCGAGGCGTTCAGCCCCCAGCGCGCCGCCACCTGCGGATCAAGGGTGGCGGAAACCTCGCAGCCTTCGACCAGCGTCGGCATGTGGCTGCGCGACAGGCCGCACTTGTCCAGCAGAGCGTCGGACCAGTCGCGCTTCGCCACGTCCAGCCACAGCGTCCCGGCGGCGTCCGACATGTCGGAGACTTTCTTCCCGGTCATCCGATAGCGCAGATAATCCTTCGGCAGCAGCACCGTGGCGGTGCGCTGAAAGTGTTGCGGCTCATGACGGCGCACCCACAGCAGCTTCGGCGCGGTAAAGCCCGGCATCGCCAGGTTGCCCGCCACCTGATGCAGCTCCGGCGCCATCGCCTCCAGCTCGGCGCACTCTGCGGCGCAGCGGGTGTCGTTCCACAGAATGGCCGGACGGATCGTCTCCCCCTTTTCATCCAGCAACACCGCGCCGTGCATCTGTCCGGAGAGGCCAATCGCCTTGATGGCCGGCCAGTGCTGCGCGCATTTTTCCCGTAGCGTGCTCATCAGGTACTCCGTCGCCTCCCACCATAGCTCCGGTGATTGTTCTGACCAGTGCGGATGGGGCCGCTGAATGCTCAGCGGCGCGCTATGGCTGGCGATAACCTCATAGTTCTCATCAATGACCAGCGCTTTGACTTCCGATGTGCCGAGATCGATACCCAGATACATAGCCACCTCTTTATTTAATCAGCGTGTAAACGGCGGCGACTTTCTCGCGCATCAGCGCCAGGAAATCCGCGTTATTGGCGAGGTCACCAAACAGGGCTTTATCGCGGGCATAGACAGCCACCGGATCCTGAGCCTCATACATCTCATGCACCGCCTGCGCATCCAGGATGCCGTCCTGGTACTGATAGGGCAGCGTTCCCTTATGCCACTGCTCCATAAAGACGAAGAACAGCGCCGGCAGCATGGCGGTCGCCTCAGGGCGGACGCCGCGCTGATAGCACTCCTGCAGCGTGGGGGCGATCATCGCCGGAATTTTCGAGAAGCCGTCGGCGGCGACGCGCTGGTTGGTGTCCTGGATATAGGGGTTGGTAAAGCGTTTGAGCACCACATCCCGGTAGGTGGGCAGATCAATGCCGTTATCGCCGAGGCAGGGAATGACATCCTCCGTGACGTAGCGGTCGGCAATGGCGTAGATAGCATCGGTGAGCGTGCTTTCATGAATATACTGCTGGCCAATTAAGGTTCCCGCCCAGGCAATGCAGCTGTGCGACGCGTTCAGAATGCGGATTTTCGCCTCTTCATACGGGATGACCGACTCGACCATCTCCACGCCGACCGCTTCCAGGTTCGGGCGGGCATCACGGAAGTGGTTCTCCACCACCCACTGGATAAAGGTCTCCCCCATCACCGGCGCTTTGTCATCAATCCAGGTTTGCGCTTTGATACGGGCCGGCAGATCGGCCGCCGGACGCGGGGTTATGCGGTCCACCATGGTGTTCGGACAGGTGGTATTGGCCGCCATCCAGTCAATCACCGCCTGTTTGCCGGTGAGCTGCAGGAACTCGACCATGCCGTCGTGGAAACGCTCGCCGTTGTGGCGCACGTTGTCGCAGTTGAGCAGGGTCAGCGGCCCGGCGTCGTCGGCCATGCGCTTCTCCAGGATCCGCGCGAGGGTGCCATAAATGGTTTTGCACTCGCCTTGCAGGTCGGCCTGCAGATCGGGGTTACTGGTTTCCAGCTGATGGCGGGTGTTCAGGTAGTACCCCCCTTCCGTCACAGTAAAGGCGATAACTTTGGTCTGCGGGTTCGCCCCTTCGTTAATCAGCGGCTGCAGCCCGGCCTGCCACGGCAGCAATTTCTGGATAGAAGTAATTTCTTCATATTCGCGCTCCCCTTCCGGGCTGACGGTCTCCAGGACGTAACGTCCTCCCTGCGCCGCCAGCGCCTGCACCACCTGCTCGGCGTCGTTACGAATATTTCCTGCCGCGATGTGCCAGCGCTTATCCCCGGACGCTATCAGACGATGCAGATACCACGCCTGATGCGCGCGATGAAAAGAACCCAGACCGATATGAAGCCATGTGAATTGATTGTTCATGTTCTGTTCTCCTTGAGTTGATGGCGCCACTGTAATTGATCATTTGACCAAAATAAGAGCCACAGATCACAAAAGAACAATTACCCAATTAAATTACAAATGACCAATAAAGAGCAAAAGCTTGCCAGTTATGCCAACCACGGCGAGAATGCGGGTATTCGCCGGGCCAATTGCGAGCCCTGGTCAGCAACTTAGGGCGGGAAACCATGAGTAAAGAAGACGATATCCGGTTGGATCAGAAGGTGCGTGCCGCATGGATGTACTACATCGCCGGTCAGAATCAGAGCGAGATTGCCAGCCAGCTGGGTACCTCCAGACCGGTGGTGCAACGGCTGATCGCCGCCGCGAAAGAAGAAGGGATAGTGTCGATTAATTTGCACCATCCGGTAGCAAACTGCCTCGATTATGCGCAGTTGCTGCAGGAAAAGTATCGGCTTCTCGAGTGCAATGTGGTCCCCGCCTTTAGCGAAGAAAGCACCCTCGACAGCGTGTCGTTTGGCTGCTATCAGCTGATGGCTCGCTATCTGCAGGATGATAAGGAGAAAATCATCGGCCTGGGCTCGGGCCTGACCCTGAAAAAAGCGCTGCAGCGCATCGATTTTGACAGCCTGAATACCCGCTGCGTGGCGCTGATCAGCGCCATGAACGCCGACGGGCAGTGCAATTATTACGATGACGTGCCCCTGCTGCTGACCCGCAAAATTAAGGCCAAGTACTATCAGTGGCCGGCGCCGCGCTACGCCCAGAGCGCGGAGGAGCATGAGATGTGGTGCACCAACCGCTTATTCCGCAGCGTCTCCGGCGTCGCCCAAGAGGCGGACGTGATTTTTGTCGGCATTGGTCCCCTGGGCACGCAAAGTCCGATCTTTAAAGACGGGTTTATCAATCAGGCGCAAATGGATGAGCTGACCGCGCGCGGCGGCATCGGAGAGATCCTCGGACGGTTTATCGATGCGGAAGGCCACGTGGTAGACAGCGAGATCAACCGCATGATCACCAGCTATGATATCCGTCAGAACCACTGCCCGCGTATTGCCGCGGCCTGTGGAGAATACAAACGACCGGCGATCCTGGCGGCCCTTAAAGGCGGCTGGATCAATGGTCTGGTGACCGATGAACATACCGCCCGCTGGCTGCTGACGCGGTAACGGCGCGGCCTGAAGGCGCATAAAGAACGGTAACCCCGGTGCGCGTTGCGCCACCGGGGATCCCAACGATACTCGTGCTTATCAGGCGATAGTCACTTTCCCGTCAAGGTAGACGTCCTGCACGGCATTGATCAGCTTCACGCCGTCAGCCATCGATTTCTTAAACGCTTTGCGACCAAGGATCAGCCCCATACCGCCGGCGCGTTTATTGATCACCGCTGTGCGCACCGCGTCGGCAAGGTCGGTCTCCCCGCCCGCCGCGCCGCCGGAGTTAATCAGCCCGGCGCGGCCCATATAGCAGTTGGCCAGCTGGTAGCGCACCAGATCTATGGGGTTATCGCTGGTCAGTTTGCTGTACACCCGATCGTCGGTATAGCCGAAGTTAACCGCTTTGTAGCCGCCGTTATTCTCCGCCATTTTTTGCTTAACGATATCGGCGCCGATGGTGGCCGCCAGGTGGTTGGCCTGACCGGTCAGGTCCGCGGAGACATGATAGTCGA
Organism: Klebsiella sp. 2019SCSN059; assembly: GCF_021739525.1. Taxonomy (NCBI): domain Bacteria; kingdom Pseudomonadati; phylum Pseudomonadota; class Gammaproteobacteria; order Enterobacterales; family Enterobacteriaceae; genus Klebsiella; species Klebsiella sp. 2019SCSN059. The sequence goes on from NZ_JAKKOM010000032.1 coordinate 29,251, forward strand.
CGCCATCTTTCTTGAACGCCGAATTGCGCAGATAGGCCCACAGCACGGTGACCAGGCCCAGCTCATGGGCCCGCTCAAAGGCGGCGGAAATCTCTTCTATCTGACGACGCGATTGTTCCGAGCCGAAATAGATCGTCGCGCCCACGGCCACCGCCCCCATATTGAACGCCTGCTCAACGCTGGCATAGAGGGTCTGGTCGTATTCGGTGGGGTAGCTCAGCGTTTCGTTATGGTTGAGCTTCACCAGGAAAGGGATGCGATGCGCGTAGCGGCGCGACACCGAGGCCAGCACGCCGTAGGTCGACGCCACGCAGTTACAGCCGGCTTCGATCGCCAGCTCGACGATATTTTTCGGATCAAAGTACAGCGGGTTGGCGGCGAAGGAGGCGCCCGCCGAGTGCTCCACGCCCTGGTCAACCGGCAGAATGGAAAGGTAGCCGGTTCCCCCCAGGCGTCCGGTATTGTACAGGGTCTGCATATTGCGTAGCACCGCCGGTGGTCGGTTATTATCCACCATCACCCGATCAACATAATCTGCCCCAGGCAGATACAGCTGGTCGGCCGGAATGGTTATACAACGGTGCTGCAACAGGCTCTCGGCATCTTTGCCCAGCAACTGCGTAATATCAGTCATAGCAATCTCCCGTAAGGCCGGCCGAAGCCGGCATGCATTATCCCAACCCAATTTTTTTGGGCAGGTTAAGCTTGGTACCGACTTAGCCTATTTTCCAGCCGGGGGGCCATTTTTTCAGGAGATTCTGCTGTCCCGTTGCGCTGCCATTTACCACCAGGCGTGGAAATGGTGCACCGGCCCGATGCCGTGGCCCACTTCCAGAGAGTCGGCCTGCGCCAGGGCCGCCGACAGCCAGGCCTTCGCCTCGGCGACGGTGGCCGCCCAGTCCGCATGACGGGGGCGCAGCGCCGCCAGCGCGGCGGAGAGCGTGCAGCCGGTGCCGTGGGTATTTTTGGTCTGCACGCGAGGCGTGGTAAACCGCTGTTCCCCTTCGCGGGTGAAGAGCCAGTCCGGGCTTTCGGCGTCGTCGAGATGGCCGCCCTTCATTAATACCGCGCCGCAGCCCAGCGCCAGCAACGCCCGCCCCTGCTCCAGCATCTCGCGCTCGGTGCGCGCATGGGGGGCATCGAGTAGCGCGGCCGCTTCCGGCAGGTTCGGGGTGATCAATGACACCTGCGGCAACAATCGTTGACGCAGGGTCTCCACCGCCGAGGCCGACAGCAGCGGATCGCCGCTTTTCGCCAGCATGACGGTATCCAGCACCACGTTGGCCACCCGGTAGCGCGCCAGCCGCTCGGCCACGGCTTCCACAATATCGGTCTCCGCCAGCATGCCGATTTTGGTGGTATCGATGCGCACATCGCTGAACACCGAATCGAGCTGCGCGGCCACAAAATCCGGTTCGATGCGATAGACCGACTGCACGCCGCGGGTATTCTGCGCCACCAGGGCGGTGATCACCGAGCAGCCATAGGCCCCCAGCGCGGAGAAGGTTTTCAGATCGGCCTGGATACCGGCCCCACCGCTGGGATCGGTGCCGGCGATGGTCAGGGCGTTGATGCGTTTCATCCCTGCACCTCCTGATACAGCGCGTCGAGAAACGCCGGAATAAAGCTGCCAGGGCCTCCCTGACGGGCGGCGATCTGCCCGGCCTGCTTCATCAGCCCGCAGGCGGCGGCCACGTTTTCCAGCCGGTCCCCCGGCAGCGCCGCGCTCGCCGCCACCACCGCCGACAGCGCGCAGCCGGTGCCCACCACCCGGGTCATCAGCGGATTACCCCCCGCCACGCTGAGCACCCGCTCGCCGTCAGTGACGTAGTCCACCTCGCCAGTGACCGCCACCACGGTAGCCAGCCGGCGAGCCAGCGCCTGGGCCGCCGGCAGCGCCGCGGCGGCCGTATCGGTGGTATCCACCCCGCGCCCGCCGGCGCTCATCCCGGCCAGCGCCAGAATTTCGGAGGCATTGCCGCGAATGGCCGCCGGCTGGAAGGCCAGCAGCGCGTGACAAAAGGCCGTGCGCACGGTCAGGGCGCCGACCGCCACCGGATCCAGCGTCCAGGGCTTGCCGGCCTGGCGGGCCTGCTCCACTGCGGCACGCATGGCCACTGCGCGATCTTCGGTCAGGGTGCCGACGTTGATTAACAGCGCATCGGCGATGGCGGCGAACTGCGCCGCTTCGCGGGGATCGATCACCATCGCCGGCGAGGCGCCGACGGCCAGCAGAACATTGGCGGTAAAGGTCTGCACCACGTCATTGGTCATGCAGTGCACAAGGGGGGAATGGGCGCGCAGCAGATGGCGCAGGTGCGCGACAGGCGCGGGATTCAACAGCTCAGGCATGGTTTGCTCCCGCCAGACGAGGTAGAAGCAATGACCCTGCGGTCTCTGACTTCCCTACGCTGGCATTATCCAGATCAGGTGGTACGGGTATTTCTCAGCCTTCAACGAAGAAGGGCACCCCGAGTCATAAAATCGGTACAACATTTTCCTGAAGCAGGGTACGAAATGTGGCGGTGTAACACAAGCTGACCGGCTTTTTTTCCCCGTTCGTCAGCTAATACAAAAGGCGTAATTTCTGATTAAAAATGTGTTTTTTGCAAGCAAAACTGGATGAATGTAAATGTGTGGTTATATTTAAAAAATCTGTAACAAACAGTCACCTGCGTTAAATCGGTAAAACCGAACGAACCATGCAATAAATGAGGATTGCAATGAAATTAACCCCGATAGTGAAAGGGTTAGCGTTAGCGGGCATGTTAAGTAGTCTCGCTTTCGCCGCCTGGGCAGATACGTCAGCCAAAGAGGCAACCGAAGCGACCAAAAAAGCGAACGATGCCCTCTACAACCAACTCCCCTTCTCCGATAACACCGATTTCACCAATGCGCATAAAGGCTTTATTGCCGCCCTGCCGCCAGAAGTCATCAAAGGCGAACAGGGCAATGTCATCTGGGATCCGGGCCAGTACGCCTTCATTAAAGAAGGGGAAAAAGCGCCAGAAACCGTAAACCCGAGCCTGTGGCGCCAGTCGCAGCTGATCAACATCAGCGGCCTGTTTGAAGTCACCGACGGGGTCTACCAGATCCGCAACCTCGATCTCTCCAATATGACAATCATTGAGGGTAAAGAGGGGATCACCGTCGTAGACCCGCTGGTCTCGGCTGAAACCGCCAAAGTCGGCATGGATCTCTACTATAAGAACCGGGGTAAAAAACCGGTCGTCGCGGTGATCTACACCCACAGCCACGTTGACCATTACGGCGGCGTGCGCGGCGTGGTTGATGAAGCCGACGTCAAAGCGGGTAAAGTCAAAATCTACGCGCCGTCCGGATTTATGGAAGCGGCGGTGGCGGAAAATATCATGGCCGGGAACGTCATGAGCCGCCGCGCCAGCTATATGTACGGCAACCTGCTGAAGCCGGACGCTAAAGGCCAGGTGGGCGCGGGCCTGGGGACTACCACCTCGGCAGGCACCGTCACCCTGATTGCGCCAACCAACATCATTGATAAGGATGGCCAGAAAGAGGTGATCGACGGCCTGACCTATGACTTCATGCTGGCGCCAGGCTCCGAAGCGCCGTCAGAAATGCTGTGGTATATCGAAGAGAAGAAATTGATCGAATCCGCAGAGGATGTCACCCACACTCTGCATAACACCTACTCGCTGCGCGGGGCGAAGATCCGTGAGCCGCTGCCGTGGTCGAAATATATCAACCAGGCGATCGTTCGCTGGGGCGATAAGGCTGAGATCATTATGGCCCAGCACCACTGGCCGACCTGGGGCAACGAGAACGTGGTTAACCTGCTGAAGAGTCAGCGTGACCTGTATCGTTACATCAACGACCAGACCCTGCGGATGGCGAACGAAGGCCTGACCCGCGATGAAATCGCCGCTAACTTTAAGCTGCCGGACGGCCTCGCCAATACCTGGGCTAACCGCGGCTACTACGGCTCGGTCAGCCACGATGTGAAGGCCACCTACGTGCTGTATCTCGGCTGGTTCGACGGCAACCCGGCCACCCTTGACGAACTGCCGCCGGAAGAAGCGGCGAAGAAGTTCGTCGAGTACATGGGCGGCGCGGATGCCATCCTGAAGAAAGCGAAAGAGGATTACGACCAGGGTAACTACCGCTGGGTTGCCCAGGTGGTGAGCAAAGTCGTTTTCGCCGACCCTAACAACCAGCAGGCGCGTCATCTGGAAGCCGATGCCCTGGAGCAATTAGGCTATCAGGCGGAGTCCGGCCCGTGGCGTAATTTCTACCTTACCGGCGCCCAGGAACTGCGCAACGGCGTGGTGAAAGGTCCGACCCCGAACACCGCCAGCCCGGACACCGTCCGCGCCATGACCCCGGAAATGTTCTTTGATTATCTGGCGGTCCATATCAATGGCGAAAAAGCGGGCAATGCGAAGTCGGTCTTCAATATCGATCTGGGCAATGACGGCGGTAAATATAAACTGGAACTGGAAAACGGCGTGCTGAACCACACCGCCAATGCGCAAGCCAAAGAGGCGGATGCCACCCTGACGCTGGATCGCGCTACCCTGAATAAAATCATTCTCAAAGAAGAGACCCTGAAGCAGGCGGAAGATAAGGGGGAAGTTAAAATCAGCGGTAACGGGGCCAAACTCGATGAAATGTTAGGCTATATGGACCCGTTTGACTTCTGGTTTAACATCGTGACGCCGTAATGATTCGCTGACAGGCGTCGTGGGTAACAAGACAGAGCATTCTGCCTTGTTACCCTCTCCTGCCCGGTCAGTACTCCGCAGGCAGCGGTCGATCGATAGAGATCAGTTTGCCACGTTTCATCGTGATATATCCCCCCGCCTTTAAGTCCGCCAGCACGCGAAACACATGAGTGCGCGAAAGATTGGTACGCCGGATGATAAATAACGCCAGCCCCTCATTTTCACCCTCATGCGTATGCTGCCGATACAAATAGCGATACAGCATCGGACGAATCGTCTGGTAACTGGTGACCTGGCGACGTTCATTGTGCAGGTCGATGGTAAAGATACTCATGAACACCAACACCTGAGCCAGCGCCTCAACGCGCTGCGGGTGGGTAGCAATAAAAAGGCGATCAAAAGTGGCGTAGGAAATTTTACGCAGCGTCACGGTTGCGCTTCCGGTATATTCAAATTTCGCCAGCGGGCAATACCGCTCCATCAGGCCAATCGGCATATGCTCAATAGTATTACCGATATTCAATCCATCATCCGGCATTAATATGGATAGCGAACCCTCGGTGCAAAAATAAATATACCCCGGTTGCGGGCACCATTTTTTATTGGCGGAGAGAATAACCTCTTCACCTTCCACGAGGATATCGGCAAAAAAGTCGGCTATGGCTAACGTCTTATAATAACTATGTATTTCCTGGAAATTCATTCTCTGCCCTCGCCTGCGCCGTTAGCGACAGTATAGCAGTCCTCGCCTGCTAAAGACGAGGGGATCCTTTGGCGGCGCCGCGCCAGTCCCATATGGGACTATTCAGCGGAATATTAGTCTTTAGAATAAACGACAAGCCATTCACTTTTTAAGCGGGAGATATTTTTTATTTCCGCAAAATAAATTACCTGAGAGGTAGTGATGAAATTAAATCAGATAGCCAAAAATCTGGCGCTGGCCGGAATGTTATCGTCTTTGTCGGTAACCGCCTTTGCCGCCGCGCAACAACAGGATGCCACACCGGCCACGCGGGAGGCGAACCAGGCGCTATACCGTAAACTGCCGTTTGCGGATAAAACCGACTTTAACAACGCCCATCAGGGATTTATCGCGCCCCTGCCGCCGGCGATGCTCAAAGGTGACCAGGGAAATATTATCTGGGATCCGGCCAAATATAATTTCGTCAAAGAGGGCGAAAAGGCGCCGGACACCGTCAATCCCAGCCTGTGGCGACAGTCGCAGCTGCTGAATATCGGCGGTCTGTTCAAAGTCACCGACGGCGTTTACCAGATCCGTAATCTCGATCTTTCCAATATGACCATTATTGAAGGCAAAACCGGGATCACCATCATCGACCCGCTGCTAAGCGCCGAACCGGCTAAAGAGGCTCTGGCGCTCTATTTTGCCCACCGGCCGAAAAAACCGGTGGTGGCGGTGCTGTTTACCCACAGCCATGTGGACCACTACGGCGGTATCCGCGGGGTGGTGGATGAAGCCGATGTCAAAGCCGGAAAAGTGAAGATTTACGCCCCGGACGGCTTTATGAAAGAAGCGGTTTCCGAAAATATCATGGCCGGTACCGCGATGAGCCGCCGCGCCAGCTATATGTATGGCAACCTGCTGAAGCCGGACGCCAAAGGTCAGGTTGGCGCCGGTCTCGGCACCACCACCTCGGCGGGTACCGTCACGCTGATCCCGCCGACCAACTACATTACCCATACCGGTCAGCAGGAAGTGATCGACGGCCTGACCTATGACTTTATGATGGCGCCGGGCTCGGAAGCGCCGTCTGAGATGCTGTGGTATGTCAAAGAGAAGAAAATGATCGAGGCGGCAGAGGATGTCACCCATACCCTGCACAACACCTACTCGCTGCGCGGCGCCAAAATCCGCGATCCGCTGGCGTGGTCGAAATACATCAATGCCGCCATCGACCGCTGGGGCAACGATGCGGAAGTGATTATCGCGCAGCACCACTGGCCGACCTGGGGCAACGATAATATCGTTAAGCTGATGAAAGGTCAGCGCGATATGTATCGCTATATCAACGACCAGACTCTGCGGATGGCGAATTTGGGCATGACCCGCGATGAGATCGCCGCCAACTTCAAGCTGCCGGAGTCCCTTGAGAAACAGTGGTCCAGCCGCGGCTACTACGGTTCCGTCAGCCACGATGTGAAAGCGACCTACGTCTTCTACCTCGGCTGGTTCGACGGCAACCCGGCCACCCTCGACGAGCTGCCGCCAGAGCAGGCGGCGAAGAAGTTCGTGGAATATATGGGCGGCGCCGATGCCATCATGCAGAAAGCCAAAGCCGACTACCAGCAGGGGAACTACCGCTGGGTGGCGCAGGTGACCAGCAAAATCGTCTTCGCCGATCCGAACAATCAGCAGGCGCGTCATCTGGAAGCCGACGCCCTGGAGCAGCTCGGGTATCAGGCGGAAGCCGGGACCTGGCGCAACTTCTACCTCACCGGCGCTCAGGAGCTGCGTAACGGCGTACAGAAACTGCCGACGCCGAATACCGCCAGTCCGGATACCGTGCGGGCGATGACGCCGGAAATGTTCTTCGATTATCTCGGGGTGCATATCAACGGCGAAAAAGCCGGGGCGGCTAAAGCGGTCTTTAACATCGACCTGGGTAAAGACGGCGGCAAGTACAAACTGGAGCTGGAAAACGGCGTGCTTAACCATACCGCCAATGCGGTAGCCGACAACGCAGACGCCAGCATCTCGCTCAGCCGCGACACCCTGAATAAGATCATCCTGAAACAGGAGACGCTGAAGCAGGCTCAGGCTAACGGCGAGGTTAACATTAGCGGCAATGGCGCTAAGCTCGACGAAATGCTGAGCTATATGGACACCTTTGCCTTCTGGTTCAACATCGTCACCCCGTAAGCGCAACGCGCCCCACGCTCCCCCGCCGCCTGTCAGGCCGCGGGGGAACTTTATCTGCAGACAAACGCGCCGAGGGTTTGCCATCCCCCCGCCCGCGGCTCAAAATACGCTGAGGACAACTTTTTTGCGCGGAGGTATTTATGGCGCTTTATCACCATGCGCTGGTACTGATTAACAGCAGTCAGGACGGCGTCCCGCTGCTCGAGCATGCCGCCAGAATGGCGGAAGAGAACGGCATGCGCATCACTATCGCCCACATCAGCACCGACTACCGGGCGCTGAACTATGTTTCCGACAGCCTGCGCGACGATCAGGTCTCGCAGGAGGTGATCCAGGCCAAAGCCCTGCTCAACGAGCTGGCCTGCACCGTCTCCCTGCCGGTGGATACCCTCTCGCTGGTGACCACCCGCCGCTTTGAAGATGTCGAAACCTGCGTTCGACAGCGGCAGATCGATTTAATTATTGCCGGGCACCATAACCGGCTGCTGGGCGTCCTCTCCTCACACTCGCTGGAGTACATCAACCACTTAACCATAGACGTGCTGATCAAGCACCTGCGCTAGCGCAAGGCGGCCTGTAGCAGGGAAAAACAGTCTTCGATAAGCGGCGGCAGCGCCTGCGGCCCGCGCATCAGGGCCACCGTGCGGGTCAACGCCGGCTGCTGCAGCTCGGCGACCTTGAGCGCCGGGTCCTGCAGATGGGTGGTGTACAGCTCCGGCAGTATCGCCACCGCTAAGCGCGAGCGCACCAGGCCATACAGGGTTTCGATATAGTCCACCTGGTAGCGGGTGGTCAGCGTCAGGCGATGGCTCTCCACTAATGCCGCCACCAGCCGCTGAATATTGCCCTTCGAGAAGACGGCAATGTCCCGCCCCACCAGCTGTTTCCACGGCAGATGCGCCTGCGCGGCCAGCGGATCGTCGCGGTGCAGCACCGCCACGAAGGGATCGTCGCGCAGCGGATAGATCAGCAGTTCTGCGGGCAGTGAGCTGTCGATCGCCCCGATGCCGAAATCAATCTCGCCGCGCAGCAGCGCCTGGATGAGCGCATCGTTAGTCTGATCGTGAAATTCAATACGCAGGCGGGGAAAGGCCTGGGCCAGGGTCTGCGGCAGCAGCGGAAACAGCAGCGAACTGACCGACGGCACCAGGCCGATGCGCACCGTCCCGTCGCCGCCCGCCTCGACGATCTGCTGCATATCGAAAAAGGCCGCCTGCGCCACGCTGAGGATCCGCTGGGCGTGGGGTAAAATCGCCGCCCCCAGTTCAGTCAGGGTGACCGCCGAAGCGGTGCGGTTGACCAGCTTGCCGCCGAGCACCGTTTCAATCTGCCGCAGAGCGCTGCTCAGCGCCGGCTGGCTAATCGCCAGCCGACTGGCGGTATCGGTAAAATGGCGCAGCTGGGCCAGGGTGACGAAATACTGAAGCTGTTTAAGAGAGAGCGCGGGCAGCCGCTGCCAGGGTTCGTTCATCATCGGGTTCGCTACGGTGGTCCTGCACAATAACCCGAGCTTATCGGGTGATAAATTTATTCATCTGGGCAAACGTTTGCTGTGCCCCTAGAGTATCCGCATTATCCTTGTGCCGGAGTGGTTATGTCCAGCAATGCTCAAGTCCGCCGTCGCGCCGTGCAGGCCGCGCGCGGCGAATCCCCGTTTGATCTGCTGCTGGTCGATGCGCAGATCGTCGATATGGCCACGGGCGAAATCCGCCCGGCTGACGTCGGTATCGTCGGCGAGATGATCGCCAGCGTCCACCCGCGCGGCAGCCGCGTCGACGCCCATGAAGTGCGTTCCCTGTCCGGCGGCTACCTGTCGCCCGGCCTGATGGACACCCACGTGCACCTCGAAAGCTCCCACCTGCCGCCCGAGCGCTACGCCGAAATCGTCCTCACCCAGGGCACCACCGCGGTGTTCTGGGATCCGCATGAGCTGGCCAATGTGCTCGGCGTCGAGGGCGTGCGTTACGCGGTAGACGCCAGCCGCCACCTGCCGCTGCAGGTGATGGTCGCCGCGCCGTCGAGCGTGCCCTCCACCCCCGGCCTCGAAATGTCCGGCGCCGATTTCGCCGGCGCGGAAATGGAGACCATGCTCGGCTGGCCGGAAGTGCGCGGCGTGGCGGAAGTGATGGATATGCACGGCGTGCTGCACGGCAGCGAGCGAATGCAGGAGATTGTCCAGGCCGGTCTCAACAGCGGAAAACTGATTGAAGGCCACGCCCGCGGGCTGAGCGGCGCCGACCTGCAGGCCTACCTCGCCGCCGGCGTCACCTCCGATCATGAACTGACCTCGGCGGACGACGCGCTGGAAAAACTGCGCGCCGGGCTGACGATCGAGATCCGCGGCTCGCACCCCTACCTGCTGCCGGATATCGTGGCGGCGTTGAAAACGCTGCCTCACCTCTCCTCGCAGATCACCGTCTGCACCGATGACGTGCCGCCGGATATGCTGCTGGAGAAAGGCGGGATCATCGCCCTGCTCAACCTGCTGATCGAGCATGGATTACCGGCGGTCGATGCGCTGCGTTTCGCCACCCTCAACGCCGCTCTTCGCCTGCAGCGCCACGATCTCGGGCTGATTGCCGCCGGGCGACGCGCCGACCTGGTGGTGTTTGATTCCCTGGAGAAACTGGCGGCCCGCGAAGTCTACGTTGGCGGGGAACGGCTGGCCCATGCCGGCCGCCTGCTGAAGCCGATCGCCCCGGCGCCGGGCGTGACGCCGCCGCGCGATACCTTGCAGATAGCCCCCCTCGCCGCCGATGACTTTATCCTGCGCATCAAGGGCATTCGCCACGGCGTTGCCCGCCTGCGCCATATCCGCGGCGCGCGCTTCACCCAGTGGGGCGAGGTCGAAGTGCAGATCCGCGACGGCCAGGTCCAGCTGCCCGCCGGCTTCAGCCTGATCTGGGTCAAGCACCGCCACGGCCGCCATCAGGCGACGCCGCAAATCGCCCTGCTTGAAGGCTGGGGCGAGCTGCGCGGCGCCATCGCCACCAGCTATTCCCACGATTCACACAATCTGGTGGTGCTCGGGCGCAATGCTGAGGATATGGCGCAGGCGGCCAACCAGCTTATCGCCTCCGGCGGCGGGATGGCGCTGGCGCAACGGGGCGAGATCCTCGCCCATGTGGCGATGCCGATTGCCGGCATGCTGTCGGATCTCCCGGCCGCCGAGCTGGCGCGTCAGTTCCGCGAGCTGCGCGATCTGAGCAGCAAAGTCGCCGACTGGGAGCCGCCGTACCGGGTCTTTAAGGCCATTGAAGGCACCTGTCTTGCCTGTAACGCCGGGCCGCATTTAACCGATTTGGGTCTGACCGACGGCGGCAGCCGCCAGATAGTCGACCCGTTGATAGCCTGCCGGGAAACCCCGGCGCCAACGCCTCACAACAATAATCCTCAGGGAGCCTGAGCATGGCCGATAACACACTTCACTCTTCCGCCCGCGATAACTGGCTGGAGCGCCGCTTTGCGCTGCGCTCGCGCGGCGGCACGCTGCGCAGCGAATGCCTGGCCGGGATCACCGGTTTTCTCGCCGCCGCCTATTTACTGGTAGTCATCCCGGGACTGCTGGCGATAGGCGGAATGGACAAAGGGGCCGCCACCACCGGCACCATTCTGGTCTTCGTCGTCGGCTCGCTGCTGATGGCGTTTTACGCCAACCTGCCGTTTATCGTCGGCCCGGGCATTGGCGGCTCGGTGCTGGTGGGGGTCACGCTGGCCGGTAGCGAGGGGATTGGCTGGCAGACGGGCCTTGGGATCGCCTGCTGGTCGGGGGTTCTCTTCTTCCTGCTGACCCGCTTTGGCCTGCGCGAAGTGGTCACCCGCTCGGTGCCGCAGTCGATCAAGCTGGGGCTGACGGCCTCCATCGGCCTGTTCGTCGCCGTCCTCGGCTTTCGCAACGCCGGGCTGGTGCTCGCCAATGCCAAAACCAACGCCCTGATGCTCGGCGACTTCCTCGCCCCCGGCGCGCTGGTGGCGCTGTGCGGCCTGTTCCTGGCGATAGCCCTGCAGGCGCGTAAGGTGCCGGGCGCCATTTTGTGGGCCATTCTGTGCGCTACCCTGGTGGGGATCCCGTTCGGCGTCACGAAACTGCCGACGCATTTTATCGATGTCCCCCACTCGCTGGCCCCGGTGCTGGGAGAGGTTGACCTGCTGGGGGCGTTAAACATCGCCTTCCTGCCGTTCCTGTTCGTCTTTTTCGCTTCTGAGTTTTTCTCCACCATGGGGACGACGCTGGCGGTGGGCGGCGAGGCGGGTCTGCTGGATGAAGAAGGCAACATGCCGCAGATTAATCGCCCGTTTATGGTCGATTCGATTGCCGCGGCGCTCGGCCCGTGGGTAGGTATTCCGGCGGCAACGGCGCTGATTGAGTCCTCGGCGGCGGCGGAAGCCGGCGGCAAAACCGGCCTCACCGCGCTGTCGGCGGCGGTGATGTTCCTGCTGATGCTGCTGTTCACGCCGGTGGCGCTGATGATCCCGAAGGAGGCCACCGCCCCGGCGCTGATCCTGATCGGCCTGAACATGTTCAGCGGCCTGCGCAAAGTGGATCTTGGCAACTTCACCGACGGCCTGCCGGTGCTGATGATGGTGATGATCACCCTCATCGCCAACAGCTTCGGCACCGGCATCGCCGGCGGGCTGCTGTTTTACATTGTGATCAAGGCCATCGCCGGCAAGTGGCGGGAAATCCCGATTGGCCTGTGGGTGCTGGCCGTCCCGCTGGTCTACTACTTCGCGACCTTAGTTAGACATTAAGCCCTTCACAATGTGATTTCACCTCTTCATATAACAAACGCACCGCGGCAGAGAGCTGTTTGCGGTGCGGACAAATCAGGTTCAACGGCACCACATCCCCCTGGTAACGCGGCAGCAGGCGCCGCAGGCGGCCCGCCCGCAGATCGTCGCTGACGTCGAGCATCGATTTATAGGCAATGCCCTCCCCGGCCACCGCCAGCCGGCGGATCACCTCCGCGTCATCGCTCATCACCGTGCCGGAGACCTTCTGCTGCAGGACTTCGCCGTCGAGGCTCAGCGACCAGCGGTCGAACGGGCGGCCGCGCAATATGTAGATCAACGCATTGTGCTGGCCAAGCTCCTCAAGGGTCTGCGGCTCGCCGTGGCGGGCGATCCACTCAGGAGAGGCCACCAGCACCCGACGATTTTCCGGCGCCACCGGCAGCGAAATAAACGAGGCGTCATCGTTATTGCCATAGCGAAACGCGACGTCCACCGGATCTTTAAACACGTCGGTCAGCTGGTCGGAAAAGAGCAGGCGCAGGCGCAGCGCCGGGTGGCGTTGCCGAAAGTCGCGGAACAGGGTCAGGAGCAGGTTACGCCCGAGATCCGACGGCACGGCGATCTGCAGCATGCCGCGAATTTCATCGTCCGGGGTCTGGATCTTCTGCAGGCCGGCCTCGAGGGTATCGAGCATCTGGGTGGCATACGGCAGCCAGGTCTCCCCCTCCGGCGTCAGGCGCAGGCTGCGGGTCGAGCGGGCGAACAGGCGAATATTGAGGATCGTCTCCAGACGCTTAATCGCCGCGCTCACCTGCGCCGGTTGCTGCCCCGCCTCGCGCGCGGCGTCGCTAAAACTGCCCAGTGCCGCGGCGCGGACAAATAAGGTCAGATCTTCCAGCCTGAACATGCCGATACTCCCCTGCTTCAGATTGCTCCCAAAATAGGCATCACCGTCGCTGCAACGCAAGCGGCGCAGGACTTGCGCCGTGTTTTGCTTACACTTTTTAAAAATCCAGTGCTTGCCATTTCAGCAACGCATCAGGAATGATACGAGGCTGCTATTTTGAGTCCAGGTAATATTGAGGAAACTATGCGTAAAACAAAAATGATGCTTCTGGGCGTACTCCTTGCCACCGCCGGCGCCAGTTGGACGGCTTCTGCCGCGGGGATCGATCAGTATGCGCTGAAAGAGTTCACCGCCGACTTCACCCAGTTTCACATTGGCGACACCGTTCCGGCGATGTACCTCACCCCCGAATACAACATCAAAGGGTGGCAGCAGCGTAATCTGCCCGCGCCGGACGCCGGCAGCCACTGGACCTATATGGGCGGTAACTACGTGCTGATCACCGACACCGAAGGCAAAATCCTCAAGGTGTACGATGGCGAGATCTTCTATCATCGCTGATCCGCTTACACTCCGCATCCGCCCCGGCGAACCAGCGGACTCTCCGGCGCTGCGCCAGCTCTTTCTGCGGGCGCGCAGTGTGTCGTGGACCTGGCTTCCCTCCACGACGTGGCGGCTGGAAGATTTCGATGCCGCCACCGCGGATGAACAGCTGTGGGTCGCGGAATACGACGGCCTGCCGGTGGGCTTTGCCGCCGTATGGATCGCCGATAACTTTCTTCACCATCTGTTCGTCGACCCGGACTGGCAGGGCAAACATATCGGCAGCGCGCTGCTGGCGCAGGTCGAACGGACCTTTACCGCCAGCGGGACGCTGAAGTGCCTGATGGAAAATAAAAACGCCCTGCGCTTCTACCAGCGTCACGGCTGGACCATCGAAGCACAGGGCGCCTCGCCCGAGGGCGGATACTGGCTGATGCGCTCGCCGCGGCCTTAAACGGCGCGGAAGGCAATCTCACCCGGGATCACTTCTCCCTGCCAGTACATCTGGGCCGCCACCCGACCCGCCAGCTGGCGGTAGATGTCGGTAAATTCGCTTTCCGGACGCGCCACCACCGTCGGCGTGCCGTTATCCAGATCTTCCCGCAGCGTAATATGCAGCGGCAGCTGGCCCAGCAGCTGGGTGTGGTATTTCTCGGCCAGTTTTTGCGCGCCGCCGGTGCCGAAGATCGGCTCATGGTGCCCGCAGTTGCTGCAGATATGCATGCTCATGTTTTCCACGATCCCCAGCACCGGCACTTCCACTTTTTCGAACATCACGATGCCTTTTTTGGCGTCGATCAGCGCGATATCCTGCGGCGTGGTGACTACCACCGCGCCGGTGACCGGAATGTTCTGCGCCAGCGTCAGCTGGATGTCGCCAGTGCCCGGCGGCATATCCAGCACCAGGTAGTCGAGATCCGGCCACAGGGTCTCCTGCAGCATCTGCATCAGCGCCTTGCTGGCCATCGGCCCGCGCCACACCATGGCGTTGTCGTCGGTCACCAGGTAGCCGATGGAGTTGGTGGCCAGACCGAACTTCATGATCGGCGCCATATGGGTACCGTCCGGCGAGGTCGGGCGGCTGTCTTCCGCGCCAAGCATGGTCGGAATCGACGGGCCGTAGATATCGGCATCCAGAATGCCCACCTTCGCCCCTTCCGCGGCGAGCGCCAGCGCCAGGTTTACCGCCGTGGAGGATTTACCGACGCCGCCTTTCCCGGAGCTGATGGCGATAATGTTCTTCACGCCGTTGATGCCGGGCTGGTTTTTCACGCGCTTGAGGGTCGCGATGCTGTGGGTCAGCTTCCAGTCGATGGCCTTCGCGCCAGTGATGCGCAACAGCTCGGCGCTGCACTGCTCTTTGAGCGCTTCGAAGGCGCTGCTCCAGACGAACGGCATTTGTAGCTCGATATGAACGGTATCGTCCAGCCAGGCGACATGGTGCAGCGCCTTGAGGGTGGTGAGATTATGCTTCAGGGTTGGGTGCTGGAAATTGGCCAGCGTCCCGGCGACCATCGCGCGGAGGCGCTCGGGGGATTTGGCCTGGGATTGCGAATTCATCCCGACTCCTTTGTTGTTTTGAGATGCTTTCAGTAATCACAGAGTTTATCACAGGAAAGGATTATCCATATATGGGCAGCCATTTATGGCGCACCCACAGCCCTTTTGGTAATATCGGAAGCCCTTTTTACAACAGAAGATGTAATGCTCACTATGACTCAAGTCGCGAAGAAAATTCTGGTAACGTGCGCCCTGCCGTACGCCAACGGCTCCATCCACCTCGGCCACATGCTGGAGCACATCCAGGCTGATGTCTGGGTCCGTTACCAGCGAATGCGCGGCCACGAGGTCAACTTCATCTGCGCCGACGACGCCCACGGCACGCCGATCATGCTCAAGGCGCAACAGCTCGGTATCACTCCGGAGCAGATGATTGGCGAGATGAGTCAGGAGCATCAGACCGATTTTGCCGGCTTCGACATCAGCTATGATAACTATCACTCGACGCACAGCGACGAGAACCGCGAGCTGTCG
Organism: Klebsiella sp. 2019SCSN059; assembly: GCF_021739525.1. Classification (NCBI taxonomy): domain Bacteria; kingdom Pseudomonadati; phylum Pseudomonadota; class Gammaproteobacteria; order Enterobacterales; family Enterobacteriaceae; genus Klebsiella; species Klebsiella sp. 2019SCSN059. The sequence continues at coordinate 44,990 of NZ_JAKKOM010000032.1, forward strand.
GAGCTTATCTACACCCGTCTGAAAGAGAACGGTTTTATCAAAAACCGCACCATCTCTCAGCTCTACGATCCGGAAAAAGGCATGTTCCTGCCGGACCGTTTTGTGAAAGGCACCTGTCCGAAGTGTAAATCTCCGGACCAGTACGGCGATAACTGCGAAGTGTGCGGCGCGACCTACAGCCCCACCGAACTGATCGACCCGAAATCGGTGGTCTCCGGCGCCACGCCGGTGATGCGTGACTCCGAACACTTCTTCTTCGACCTGCCGTCGTTCAGCGAAATGCTGCAGGCGTGGACCCGCAGCGGCGCGCTGCAGGAGCAGGTGGCGAACAAAATGCAGGAGTGGTTCGAATCCGGCCTGCAGCAGTGGGACATCTCCCGCGATGCGCCGTACTTCGGCTTCGAAATTCCCAACGCGCCGGGCAAATATTTCTACGTCTGGCTGGACGCGCCGATCGGCTACATGGGCTCTTTCAAGAACCTGTGCGACAAGCGCGGCGACACCACCAGCTTCGACGAATACTGGAAGAAAGACTCCACGGCCGAGCTGTATCACTTTATCGGCAAGGACATCGTCTACTTCCACAGCCTGTTCTGGCCGGCGATGCTGGAAGGCAGCCAGTTCCGTAAACCGACCAACCTGTTCGTGCATGGCTACGTGACGGTCAACGGCGCGAAGATGTCTAAGTCGCGCGGCACCTTCATTAAGGCCAGCACCTGGCTGAAGCACTTTGATGCCGACAGCCTGCGCTACTACTACACCGCCAAGCTCTCTTCGCGCATCGATGATATCGACCTCAACCTGGAAGACTTTATCCAGCGCGTTAACGCCGACATCGTCAACAAGGTGGTTAACCTCGCTTCGCGCAACGCCGGCTTTATCAGCAAGCGTTTTGACGGCATGCTGGCCGCTGATCTGGCCGACCCGGCGCTGTACAAAACCTTCACCGACGCGGCGGAAAGCATCGGCGAAGCGTGGGACAGCCGCGAGTTCGGTAAGGCCATCCGCGAAATCATGGCCCTCGCCGACGTGGCCAACCGCTATGTCGATGAGCAGGCGCCGTGGGTGGTGGCGAAACAGGAAGGCCGCGACGCCGACCTGCAGGCCATCTGCACCATGGGCCTGAATATGTTCCGCGTGCTGATGACCTGGCTGAAGCCGGTCCTGCCGCAGCTGGCCGCGCGCGCGGAAGCGTTCCTCAACAGCGAGCTGAGCTGGGACGCCATCCAGCAGCCGCTGCTGGCGCATAAGGTCAATCCGTTTAAGGCGCTGTACAACCGCATCGAGATGAAGCAGGTGGAAGCCCTGGTGGAAGCCTCTAAAGAAGAGGTGAAAGCCACCGCGGCGCCGGTCAGCGGCCCGCTGGCGGACGATCCGATTCAGGATACCATCACCTTTGACGATTTCGCCAAAGTCGACCTGCGCGTGGCGCTGATTGAAAACGCGGAATTCGTCGAGGGCTCCGACAAGCTGCTGCGCCTGACGCTGGATCTTGGCGGCGAGAAGCGTAACGTCTTCTCCGGCATCCGCTCCGCTTATCCGGATCCGCAGCCGCTGATTGGCCGCCTGACGGTGATGGTCGCCAACCTGGCGCCGCGCAAAATGCGCTTCGGCATCTCGGAAGGGATGGTGATGGCCGCCGGCCCTGGCGGGAAGGATATCTTCCTGTTAAGCCCTGACGACGGCGCGAAGCCGGGTCAGCAGGTGAAATAATAAAAAAGCCGGAGAATATCTCCGGCTTTTTTTGCCCGGCGGCGCTACGCTTGCACGGGCCGACGGGTTTTGTAGGCCGGGTAAGGCGAAGCCGCCCCCCCGGCTAACCATCACGCCTTCGGGTTATGCACCCGCTGGGTCAGGCCGCGCAGGAAATTGCGCAGAAACTGGTCGCCGCACTCGCGGTAGTTTTTGTGGTCAGGCGACCGCATCATGGCGGTCACTTCCGGCACCGAGACGCGGTATTTCTGCTCGCTCATGATCGCCACAATATCATCCGTTTTCAGCGAGAAGGCGATCCGCAGCTTTTTCAGCACCGTATTGTTATTCACCCGGCGCTCCAGCGCCAGCTCCGGCGCTGAATCGTCTTTACCGCGCTTGTCATAGATAAGGCCGTTGAGGAAACCCGACAGGATAATGTCCGGGCAGCGGACAAAGCCCTCTTCATCCTCTTTCGTCGTCCAGGTGTCAAAGCTGGCGGAGGTGGATTCCATATCGGATAGCGCAAGAATGCGCACCATATCGTTATTATTGACTTTCAGGGTGTAGCGCAGGCTACGAAGAATATCATTACTGAGCATGAGTGCCTTTTACTGTCGATGATGCAATGGGGCGCAGTGTAGCAGCTTTACAGGCCAATCGCCTCTTTCAGACTTTTTAAATAGCGCCGGCTCACCGGCACCGTTTGCCCGGCGCGCATCAGCAGCTCCGCCTGACCATTCTCCTCCAGGCGAATCTCCTTCAGGTGCGCCATATTCACCAGATACTGGCGATGACAGCGCAGCAGCGGCGTGCGGCTCTCAAGGGTGCGCAGGGTTAGCTCGGTAAACCCCTCCTTGCCCTCGCGGTCGGTCACGTAGATCCCGCTCATCCGGCTGCTGACGAAGGCCACATCCTCCATCTGCAGCAGCCAGATACGGCTGTGGCCGGTACAGGGTATGTATTTCAGCGTCTGCCGGGCGTCATCCAGCAGCGACACATCCTGCAGATTACGCTCCTGGCGCAGACGGGCGAGGGTTTTCTCCAGCCGGGCAGCTTCAATCGGCTTGAGCAGATAGTCAAAGGCGTGCTCCTCAAAGGCTTTCACCGCGTATTCATCAAAGGCGGTGAGAAACACGATATAGGGGCGGTGCTCCGGGTCGAGCATCCCGACCATCTCCAGGCCGCTGATGCGCGGCATCTGGATGTCGAGAAACAACACGTCGGGACGCAGCTTATGGACCGCGCCAATCGCCTCCACCGCGTTGCCGCATTCGCCGACGATCTCGATATCGCGCTGAGTCTCCAGCAAAATACGCAGGTTTTCCCGCGCCAGCGGCTCATCATCGACGATCAATACTCTCAGCATGCATTCTCCTCCAGGGGCAAACGTAGGGTGACACGGGTAAAGCGCTCCGGTTCGCAGGTGACGCTGATGCCGCAGTCGGCGCCAAAACGCGCCCGAAGCCGCCTGTCCACCAGATTCATCCCCAGCCCGCTGGCCTGAGGGTTGGCCCGGTACAGCCCGGCGTTATCTTCGATATCCAGCTGCAGCCAGCGATCGTCCTGGCTGGCGCGAATGGTAATTTCGCCGACGCCAAGATGTTGCGATGTGCCATGCTTAATGGCGTTCTCCACGATCGGCTGCAGGGTAAAGGCCGGCAGCTGGTGATGCGCCAGCCCTTCCGGCACCGCCATCTGGATCTGCAGGTTAGCCTGAAAGCGGGCCTTCTCAATCTGCAGGTAGGCGTTAACATGCTCGATCTCATCGGCGAGGGTGACGATTTCTGTCGGCCGCTTCAGGTTCTTGCGAAAGAAGGTCGACAGATACTGCACCAGCTGGCCGGCCTGCTCGCTGTCGCGACGGATCACCGCCTTCAGGGTGTTAAGCGCGTTAAACAGGAAGTGCGGGTTGACCTGGGCATGCAGAAGCTTGATTTCGGATTGCGTCAGCAGCGCCTTCTGCCGCTCGTACTGCCCGGCGAGGATCTGCGCCGACAGCAGCTGGGCAATCCCCTCCCCCAGGGTGCGGTTGATCGAACTGAACAGGCGGTTTTTCGCCTCATACAGTTTGATGGTGCCGATCACCCGCTGGTTCTCGCCGCGCAAGGGGATCACCAGCGTCGACCCCAGCTTACAGTGCGGATGAATCGAGCAGCGGTAGGGCACCTCGTTGCCGTCGGCATACACCACCTCGCCAGTCTCAATCGCCCGTTGCGTATACGAGGAGGAGATAGGTTTGCCCGGCAGGTGATGGTCGTCGCCGATGCCGGTAAACGCCAGCAGCTTGTCGCGGTCGGTGATCGCCACCGCGCCGATATCCAGCTCCTGGATCAGCACCTGGGCCACCTTCATGCTGTTCTCTTCGTTGAACCCCTGACGCAGGATCCCCTCGGTGGACGCCGCCACCTTCAGCGCCGTGGCGGAAAAGGCGGAGGTGTACTTCTCGAACATCGCCCGCTTGTCCAGCAGAATGCGCATAAACAGCGCCGCGCCGACGGTATTGGTCACCATCATCGGCGCGGCAATGCTCTGCACCAGATGCAGGGCGTCCTGGAACGGGCGGGCGATCAGCAGAATAATCATCATCTGCACCAGCTCGGCCACGAAGGTGATCGCCCCGGCGGTCAGCGGGCTAAAGACTTTGTCCGGCCGGCCGCGCTTGACCAGCACGCTGTGCACCAGACCGCCCAGCAGCCCCTCGACGATGGTGGAGACCATGCAGCTTAAGGCGGTCATCCCCCCCAGCGAGTAGCGGTGCAGGCCGCCGGTCAGCCCCACCAGCCCGCCGACCACCGGGCCGCCGAGCAGGCCGCCCATCACGGCGCCAATGGCGCGGGTGTTGGCGATAGAGTCTTCGATATGCAGGCCAAAATAGGTCCCCATAATGCAGAAAATGGAGAAGGTGACGTAGCACAGCAGCTTGTGCGGCAGGCGAACAGTGACTTGCATCAGGGGGATAAACAGTCGGGTTTTGCTCATCAACCACGCGATGACCAAAAATACGCACATCTGCTGAAGCAGCAGCAACACCAGATCAAACTCGTACATACCCGCAAACCACACATTCCTGAAAGCGCGTACCTTACACTGCCTGGCGGAGACTTTCTTTGAAGCCCTGCATAAAAATGAAAAATGACGGGCAGGATCACACTTTTTTGCGGCGCGTGACGCAGCGAAAGCGGCAAAAAGCCCGGCGCGGCGCGCTAAACCGCAATTAATGTTTCATTAACACCTGTGCTTCACCGTATAATCCCCCTGTTAACATCAGGAGCCTATTATGAAGCCAGCGAAAATCGCGGTCGTCACTCTCTTCTTACTTATGGCCATCGGCGGGATCAGCGGCGTGATGCTGGCCGGCTATTCCTTTATTGTACGTGGCGGTGTCGGCTGAGCCAGCGGGCCAGGCGCTCAAACGCGCGGTCGACAATAATCGCCGCCAGCGCCACCAGCAGCGCCCCCTGCACGATATAGGCGGTATTAAACCCGCTCAGGCCGATGATGATCGGCGTCCCAAGCGTATTGGCCCCCACCGTCGAGGCTATCGTCGCGGTACCAATATTGACGATGACCGAGGTGCGGATCCCCGCCAGGATCACCGGGGCCGCCAGCGGCAGCTCCACCTTGCACAGACGCTGCCAGCCGGTCATGCCCATCCCTTCTGCCACATCTGACACGCCCGACGGTATCGACCCCAGACCGGCCAGAGTCCCTTGCAGCACCGGCAGTATGCCATACAGCGCGAGGGCGATCAGCGCCGGCAGCCAGCCAAAGCCCAGCACCGGCACCGCCATCGCCAGCACCGCCACCGGCGGAAAGGTCTGCCCGATAGCGGCGATGGTCTCCACCAGCGGACGAAACGCGCTGCCCGCGGGCCGGGTGACCGCCACCCCTGCCCCCAGCCCGACAGCGGTCGCCGCGAGGCTGGACGCCGCCACCAGCCAGCCGTGATCGACAGTGAGCGCCCAGAAGCTCTCCTGCTGGTAGACCGGCCGCGGCAGTTCCGGAAACAGCCGGCTGAACAGCGGCGCGCTGTAGGGCAGCCCCGCCAGCAGGCCGATAAACAGCGCGCTAAGCCACCACAGCGGCTCACGAAGCGCCTTCATGACTCGCCTCCTGGCGCAGCAGATCGGCAAAATGCAGCGTGCCGCAGGGTTGCCCCTCGTCATCCACCACCGGCAGCGCCTCGCAGCGCCGGGCGACAAACTGCGACAGCGCTTCCCGCAGGGTCATGGTGACGGTCAGCCCCTCGCCCGCCAGCCGCTCGTCGGGACGCAGATAGTCCCGCACCTCGCGCAGCGACAGCAGGCGCACGCCCAGCTCGCTGCGGCCAAAAAAGGTTTGCACAAAGCGATTCTCTGGCCGCATGAGCATCTCAAGCGGCGCCCCCTGCTGGACCACCTCGCCGCCGTCCATCAGCACCAGGTGGTCCGCGAGACGCAGCGCTTCGTCAATATCATGGGTCACCAGGACAATCGTCCGCCCCAGCAGGCGATGGATGCGCAGCATCTCCTGCTGCAGCGCCTCACGGGTCACCGGGTCGAGGGCGCCGAAGGGCTCATCCATCAGCAGTACCTCCGGGTCTGCCGCCAGCGCCCGCGCCACCCCGACCCGCTGCTGCTGGCCGCCGGAGAGCTGATGAGGGTAGCGGTCGCGCAGCGTTGCCTCCAGCCCCAGCAGCGCCATCAGCTCGTCGACCCGGTCGGCGATCCTCCCCCGCGGCCATTTTTGCAACTGCGGCACGGTGGCGATATTCTGCGCCACCGTCCAGTGGGGAAACAGGCCGATGGACTGGATGGCATAGCCCATCCGCCGCCGCAGGGTCAGGAGCGGCTGCTGGCGGATGTCTTCGCCGGCAAAGCGAATCATGCCCCGGTCCGGCTCCAGCAGGCGGTTGATCATTTTCAGCGTCGTCGACTTGCCCGAGCCGGAGGTTCCCACCAGCACCGAGAAAGCGCCTTCGCGCAGCTGCAGGGTCAGATCCTTCACCGCCGGGTGACCGGCAAACGCTTTGCTGACCCCTTCAAATTCAATCATTGGCCTCTCCTTTCAGCCAGGCGCCCCACAGGGCGAACAGGGCATCCACGACCACCGCCAGGGCAATGGTCGGCACGACCCCGAGCAGCACCAGATCCAGCGCGCTGCTCAGCAGCCCCTGGAACACCAGCGCGCCAAAGCCGCCGGCGCCGATCAGCGCCGCCACCACCGCCATGCCGACGGTTTGCACGCTGACCACCCGCAGGCTGCGCAACAGCACCGGCATCGCCAGCGGGAGCTGTACCTGACGAAAGCGCTGTCCGGCGCTCATGCCCATCGCCGTCGCGCTCTCCAGCGCATCCCGCGGCACCTGCTGCAGGCCGGTCACCACCCCGCGCACCAGCGGCAGCAGCGCATACAACGTCAGGGCGATCAGGGCCGGCGCCACGCCGGTCCCGGAGACGCCCAGCTCGCCCAGCGCCGGGAAATAGCGCGCCAGACCGGCAAGCGGGGCAATCAGCAGGCCGAACAGCGCCACCGACGGGATAGTCTGGATCACATTGAGCACGGTGAAGGCCGGCGCCTGCCAGCGCGGACGCCGCCAGAGCCATACCCCCAGCGGCAGGCCAATGATCAGGCCCGGCAGCAGGGTGCCAAACAGCAGAAGCAGATGCTGGCGCAGGGCGTCGTCAAACACCTCCTGGCGGTTGGCATACTCCTTCAGCAGCGAGAGCTGATCGAGCGCCCCGGCGGCGAGCAGGATGATGGGCAGAAGCCAGACTTGCGCATTGAGCAGCCAGCGCCACAGCGGCCGGACGGTAAGATGACGAATGGCCTCGCTGGCCAGCAGCAGGCAGAGCGCCAGCGACAGCCACAAACCGCTGCCGGGCGAGGTGCGCGCCAGCGGCGAGCCGTGCCGGGAGAGCTCAATCGCCGCCTGGCCGCTGCCCCAGATAAGCAGCGGGAAAAGCAGTTCGGCCAGCAGCAGATGGAGAAGCGGCGCAACCCTGCCCGGCAGCCAGCAGAGCAGGATCCCGGCGAGGGCTGCCGCCAGCTGAACGCCGGCGAGCCAGGGCATCACCTGCCACAGCCCGCGCCCTTCCCCGGAGAGTAAGCGATTCGGCGCGTAAGCGATAAACGGCAGCGCCAGCGTAACCAGCAGCAGGCCTGTCAGCAGCAGGCCGACGCGGTGAGTACAGCGAATGGTCACCGGTGGCTTACTTCAGCAGGCCTTTCTGCTGCAGATAATCTGCCGCCACGCGCTTCGCATCCTGGCCTTCCACCGCGATGCGGGCGTTGAGCTGCTGCAGGGTCTTTTCATCGAGGCTGGCGAAGACCGGCTTCAGCCAGTCGGCGATCTGCGGGTAGGCTTTAAGCACCGCCTCGCGCACCACCGGCGTCGGGGCGTAAATCGGCTGCACGCCCTGCGGGTCGCTCAGCGTCTGTAACCCCAGAGCCGCCACCGGGCCGTCGGTGCCGTAGGCCATCGCCGCGTTGACGCCGGAGGTCTGCTGCGCCGCCGCTTTGATGGTCACCGCCGTATCGCCTCCGGCCAGCGACAGCAGTTGGTTCTGGTTGAGTTTGAAGTCATACGCTTTTTCAAACGCCGGCAGCGCGTCCGGGCGTTCAATAAACTCCGCCGAAGCCGCCAGCTTAAATTCGCCGCCCTGCTGCAGATAGCGGCTGAGGTCAGCCAGCGAGGTCAGATGATTTTTCTCCGCCAGCTCCTGGCGCACGGCGAGGGTCCAGGTGTTGTTAGCCGGCGCCGGGGTGAGCCATACCAGCTGATGTTTCTCCTGATCCAGGCGTTTCACCTTCTCATAGCCCTGCCGGGCATTCTTCCATGCCGGGTCGTTTTCATCTTTAAAGAAGAAAGCGCCATTGCCGGTATACTCCGGATAGATATCCAGCTCGCCGGCGACAATCGCCCCGCGCACCACCGGCGTGGTGCCGAGCTGGATTTTATTAATCGTTTTGACGCCGTGGTTTTCCAGCACCTGCTGGATCATATTGCCCAGCAGCGCCCCTTCGGTATCAATTTTCGAGCCGACCTTCACCGGCTCCGCCGCCTGCAGCGGCACACTTATCAGGGCGGCCAGCGCCAGCGCGCCGGACCATTTCGTCGCCATCTTCATCCCGCTTCCCTCAGTTCTTTTGCGCTTCGCTTACAGAAGCTTAAGAGAAAAGCGTAGTCCATTTGCCAGCGATACGAAAAAGAAAAGGCCGATTAATCGGCCTTTAACGTGTGACGTTGGGCTTAAGGGCTCTGCCTTACAACAGCTCAAACTCGCTCTGCTTCACGCGGGCGGAGTCCACGCCGATAAAGACATTGAATTTGCCCGGCTCAGCGACGTATTTCATCTGCTGGTTCCAGAACTTCAGCCCGTCGACGTCGATCGGGAAGCTGACGGTTTGCGTTTCACCCGGCTTGAGGGTGACCTTTTTAAAGCCGCGCAGCATTTTCACCGGCCGGCTCATGGAGGCGGTGACGTCCTGCAGATACAGCTGAATGACCGTCGCCCCTTCGCGTTTGCCGGTGTTGGTCACCTGCACGCTGGCGGTCACGCTGCCGTCGCGCGGCAGGGTGGCCGACGACATGGTGACATCGGAGACGCTAAAGGTGGTGTAGCTCAGGCCGTAGCCAAACGGGTACAGCGGGCCGTTGGCCTCATCGAAGTAACGCGAGGTGTACTTGTTCGGCTTCTCCGGATTATACGGCCGACCGGTATTCAGATGGCTGTAGTAGGTTGGGATCTGCCCCACCGAGCGCGGGAAGGACATCGGCAGCTTGCCCGACGGGTTATAGTCGCCAAACAGCACGTCGGCGATGGCATGCCCGCCTTCGGTGCCGGCAAACCAGGTCTCCAGCAGCGCATCGGCTTGCTGATCCTCTTTCACCAGCGCCAGCGGACGGCCGTTCATCAGCACCAGCACCAGCGGTTTGCCGGTGGCTTTGAGGGCGGCAATCAGATTGCGCTGGCTCTGCGGCAGGGTGATGTCGGTCCGGCTGGAGGCCTCATGGGCCATCCCCTGCGCCTCGCCCACTACGGCGACCACCACGTCGGCTTGCTTCGCCGCCGCGACGGCTTCGTCGATCATTTCCTGCGGCGAGCGCGGGTCAACCTGCACTGCTTTCTCATACAGATTGAGGAAATCAACAATGCCTTTGTCGTCGGTAACGTTCGCCCCTTTGGCGTAAATCACTTTGCCGTTATCGCCCAGCGCTTCTTTGATGCCGGTCAGGACGGTCACCGACTGATCGGCCACGCCCGCCGCCGACCAGCTGCCCATCATGTCGCGTTTGCTGTCCGCCAGCGCGCCCACCACCGCGATAGTGCCGGATTTTTTCAGCGGCAGCGTATCGAGACGGTTTTTCAGCAGCACCAGGCTCTCGCGGGCCACTTCGCGCGCCTCTTTACGATGCAGACGGCTTTCCGCGTTGGTGTCCTGCGGGTCAGAATCTTTTGGTCCCAGGTGGCTGTACGGATCGTTGAACAGCCCCATGTCATATTTGACGTTGAGCACGTGACGGGTGGCGTCATCCAGCTCAGCCATGGTCACCTTGCCGGATTTCACCAGCCCCGGCAGGTATTTGCTGTAATACTCGTCGCTCATGCTCATGTTGATGCCGGACTTCAGCGCCACGCGCACCGCGTCTTCCGGGTCGGAGGCCACGCCGTGCTTGATCAGCTCTTTGATGGCGCCGTGGTCGGAAACCGTGATGCCTTTAAAGCCCCACTGGTCGCGCAGGACATCTTTCAGCAGCCAGGAATCGGCGGTCGCCGGGGTGCCGTTCAGCGAATTCAGGGCCACCATCACCGCGCCGCTGCCGGCATCGAGTCCGGCTTTATACGGCGGCATATAGTCGTTGAACAGACGCTGCGGGCTCATGTCGACCGTGTTGTACTCTTTCCCGCCCTCCACCGCGCCGTAGGCGGCGAAGTGCTTGACGCTGGTCATCACCGAATAGCGGTCAGCCGGGCTCTTGCCCTGCATCGACGCCACCATCGCCTGGCCCATCATCGTGGTCAGATACGTGTCTTCCCCGAAGCCTTCGGAAGCGCGTCCCCAGCGCGGGTCGCGGGAGACGTCGACCATCGGCGCCCAGGTCATGTTCAGCCCGTCATCGGCGGCTTCATAAGCTGACACGCGGCCCACGGTTTTCACCGCGTCGAGGTTAAACGACGAGGCCAGACCGAGGCTTATCGGGAAGACAGTGCGCTGGCCGTGCAGCACATCGTAGGCAAAGAACAGCGGGATCTTCAGGCGGCTAAGCTGCATCACCTGATCCTGCATAACGCGGATATCCGGACGGGTGACGGTGTTAAAAATCGCTCCCACCTGGCCCGCTTTGATCATCTCGCGGATCGCTTCTTTCGGGTTATCCGGGCCGACGCTTATCAGACGCAGCTGGCCGATTTTCTCGTCCACGGTCATTTTTTTCAGCAGGTCGGTAACAAAGGCATCCCGCGCCTGCGGGGTCAGGGGGTGGTTACCAAACAGTTCATCCGCCAGCGCGGGTTGCAGCGCCAGACTCACGGCGACGCCTACAGTGGAGAGCCATTTCATTGTTATCTCGCTTTTTCTCAGACGGGGACTTGGTAAAACATAATAAAAACCGCAGTTTGCCATATATATAAACAACGCGCCCGCAGAATGCTAAGGTTCTTCTCTGATTTTTGCGAAACATTCATGCATCAAATTGTCATACAAAGCGCTATGCTTATCCTCGATATTTCGCGCACCACCACAAGGAGTGGAACATGTCATCTGCACCCACTAACACCCATAAAACGTTTCTGGCTGACCTGGCGCGCCTGGTTGGCCCTGCGCATCTGCTGACCGACCCGGCAAAAACCCAGCGCTACCGCAAAGGCTTCCGCTCCGGTCAGGGCGAAGCGCTGGCGGTTGTCTTTCCCGGCACCCTGCTGGAGCTCTGGCGCGTGCTCAACGCCTGCGTCGACGCCGATAAAATCATTTTGATGCAGGCGGCCAACACCGGCCTGACCGAAGGCTCCACCCCCAACGGCAATGATTACGATCGCGAGATCGTGATTATCAGCACCCTGCGCCTGGATAAGCTGCATCTGCTGGACAAAGGCGAGCAGGTGCTGGCCTGGCCCGGCACCACTCTCTATTCACTGGAAAAAGCTCTCAAACCGCTGGGGCGCGAGCCGCACTCGGTGATCGGCTCATCGTGCATCGGCGCGTCGGTGATCGGCGGGATCTGCAACAATTCCGGCGGCTCCCTGGTGCAGCGCGGGCCAGCCTATACCGAGATGTCGCTGTTCGCGCAGATTGACGCCGACGGTAAGCTGAAGCTGGTCAACCATCTGGGCATCGATCTCGGCAGTACGCCGGAGCAGATCCTCAGCCGACTCGACGACGAGCGGATCAGCGATAGCGATGTGCTGCATGATGGCCGCCACGCCCACGATCACGACTATGTTACCCGCGTGCGCGATGTCGATGCCGACACCCCGGCGCGCTACAACGCCGACCCGGACCGCCTGTTCGAATCCTCCGGCTGCGCCGGTAAACTGGCGGTTTTCGCCGCGCGTCTCGATACCTTCCCGGCGGAGAAGCGCCAGCAGGTGTTTTACATTGGCACCAATCAGCCGCAGGTATTGACCGAGATCCGCCGCCATATCCTCGCCGAGTTCCAGCATCTGCCGGTGGCCGGGGAATATATGCACCGCGATATTTACGATATCGCCGAGAAGTATGGCAAAGACACCTTCCTGATGATCGACAAGCTCGGCACCGACAAAATGCCGTTCTTCTTCACCATGAAGGGGCGCACCGACGCGATGCTGGAGAAAGTGTCGCTGTTTAAGCCGCACTTTACCGACCGCTTTATGCAGAAGCTCGGCCACGTCTTCCCGGCGCATTTACCGGAGCGGATGAAAACCTGGCGCGACAAATATGAACACCATCTGCTGCTGAAGATGGCCGGCGACGGCATCGAAGAAGCGCAGCGCTGGCTGACGGCGTACTTCCAACAGGCCGAGGGGGAGTTCTTCGCCTGCACGCCGGAGGAAGGCAGCAAAGCGTTCCTCCATCGCTTTGCCGCCGCGGGCGCGGCGATCCGCTATCAGGCTGTGCATGCTGACGAGGTGGAAGATATTCTGGCGCTGGATATCGCCCTGCGCCGCAACGATACCGAGTGGTTCGAACATCTGCCGCCGGAAATCGACAGCCAGCTGGTGCATAAGCTCTACTATGGCCACTTTATGTGCCATGTATTCCATCAGGATTACATCGTCAAGAAAGGGGTCGACGCCCATGCGCTGAAGGAGCAGATGTTGGCGTTGCTGAAAGCCCGCGGCGCCCAGTACCCGGCGGAGCATAACGTGGGTCATCTGTATGAAGCGCCGGAGAGCCTGCAGCAGTTCTATCGCCAGAACGATCCGACCAACAGCATGAACCCGGGGATCGGCAAAACCAGCAAGCAGAAATACTGGGGTGAAGCGGCCCCGGCGCCAGTCTCCCCGACAGATCCGCAATAATCGGCGGCAGGACTATTCAGCCTGGCGCTTCTGTATTACGCTGCACGCCGGAGAATGTCTCTCCGGCAGATTCAGGAGCGCCGCCATGCCTGCAGAGGCCCCGTTACTCGACAGTGATTTAGAAATTCGTGAAGCGCTGCCCGACGATGCCCACGCCATCGCCGCGCTGTATGTCTGGCACGTGCTCAATGGCCGCGCCTCCTTCGAAGAGATCCCCCCCACCGTTGACGAAATGCGTAAACGGATCCAGACCGTGCGCGATAACGGGTTGCCCTGGCTGGTAGCGCTGTGGCGCGGGGCTATCGTCGGCTACTGCTACGCCACTTTCTATCGCCCGCGCCCGGCCTATCGCTACACCCTCGAAGAATCGATCTACGTGGAATCCGGAATGGGCGGGCGCGGCATCGGCAGCGCGCTGCTGTCGCGGCTGATCGCCGAATGCGAGAAAGGCCCATGGCGGCAGATGCTGGCGATCATCGGCGATGGCCATAACAATGCCGGCTCGCTGGCGATCCATAAAAAGTTCGGTTTTACCGTGGCGGGTCAGCTGCGCAGCGTCGGCTATAAGATGGGCGACTGGCGGGATACGTTGATTATGCAGCGCGCGCTGGGTGACGGCGACTGGACGCTGCCGGAGTAATATTCGGCGTCACATCCCGCGGCTCGCGGTATAAACCCCCCAGCCCGATCGCCCGGCGGCGCTGCGCTTGCCGGGCCTACTAAGGGGCGGAACCCGGCGCCAAATAACGTAGGCCGGATAAGGCGTTAGCCGCCATCCGGCACAAACGCGGCACGGTGCCGGGTATATTGCCCGGCGGCGCTGCGCTTGCCGGGCCTGCGAAAGGGGCGGAACCCGGCGCCAAATAATGTAGGCCGGATAAGGCGTCAGCCGCCATCCGGCACAAACGCGGCACGGTGCCGGGTATCTTGCCCGGCGGCGCTGCGCTTGCCGGGCCTACGAAGGAGGCGAATCCGGCGCCAAATAATGTAGGCCGGATAAGGCGTCAGCCGCCATCCGGCACAAACGCGGCACTCGGCGTGATTGCCCG